>DATABX010000108.1:0-7136 GCA_036259335.1 Actinomycetota bacterium | reverse complement strand
GCTCCCATGGCGTTGACGAGGATCATCCGGGCCCCGGCGGCAACGACCCTTCCGGAGTCAAGGTAGTCGTTGAGGTGGGCGCTGGCCAGAGAGTACAGCGGGTAAGCGATTCCTCCGGCCAGCAAAGAGAGGGCTACGACGAGCAGGTGGTTCTCCGGTCCCCAAAACGTGGCGCCCGCGGCGGCGACGGCTCCCGCCAAACCCGCGACGAGGATGACTCGGCGCCGGTCGGTGCGATCGGACCAGCGTCCGAGCGGCATCTGGAGGGCCAGCCCTCCCACCAGGCCGCTCAGCAGCAGCGCGGCCGTGGCAATCTGGCCGAGGCCGGCGGATGAGGCGTAGATCGCCCCCGCGCCGACCATGGCCGCTCCGGTGAATCCGGATACTGCGCCCGTTACCGGAGCCAGTGGGGCGGCGGCGCTCAGCTCGCGGAACGTAAGAGGTTGTGGATCGGGGATTTCCGGGGCAAAAACGCTGGCGAGTGAGACGGGAACCACGGCGAGGGAGACCAGTACCGATCCCACGACAAAACCGACCGCCCCGGCCGGATCCGTTGCTGCGAACAGCAGCTGGCCAACCCCCAGGCCTCCGGTCACCACCACCATGTACCCGGCAAGCAACCCGCCTCGGGTGGCGTTGCTGGTGGCCCCGTTGAGCCAGGCCTCGGTAACAACGTAGAGGCCGGACGTGCACAGGCCGCTGAGTGCGCGCAGCAGAATCCAGGTGACCGGGTGGGCGTGGACAACGTGCAGGATCACCGCGCACGAGGCGAGGGAGGCCAGGCCGGCGAACACCCGGATGTGGCCGACTCGCCGGATCGCAGAGGGCGCCGTCAGTGAGCCCAGGAAGAATCCGAGGTAGTAGGCAGCCAGCACAACTCCGGTGACCGCCGGACTGAAGCCTTCCAGCGCACTACGGAAGCCCAGGAGAGTGGAGGTCAATCCGTTGCCGGCCATCAGAAAGCCGAGCGATGCGAACAGGGGAAGAGCGCCGCGAAGGGTCCGGCGCAGTCCGATAGAAGCGGCTTCGGTCATCTACCAACATAGGGGGGTGAAGGGCAGCCCGGCAACGCCGGCCGATTCCGGGCGCCTTCCCGGCGGCGTTGTCACCCCCGATCCCTACAGTGGTGACATGCCGAAGAGCGCAATGATCTGCCTGCAATGCGGGCACCGGGCTCTCCAGTGGCTCGGGCGGTGCCCGGACTGCTCTGCGTGGGACTCGTTCGTCGAGGAGCCGCCGCTGGTGGCCCGCGACCCCAAGCGGCCCACGCAGGCTGGGGCCACGGTGCTCATCGGGGCGGTCGAAGCCTCGACCCACACCCGGATCTCCACCGGCCTCGGGGAGCTGGACCGGGTGCTCGGGGGCGGCCTGGTGAAGGGGTCGGTGGTGCTCGTCGCCGGCGAACCGGGGGTCGGCAAGTCGACCCTGCTGCTGCAGGCCGCGGCCGGCGTGGAGAAGGCCGGAAGGCAGGTCCTGCTGGTGTGCGGCGAGGAGTCCATCGAGCAGGTGGCCGCCCGGGCCCGGCGTCTGGGGGCCCCCCGGCGGACCACCCTGACCGCGGCCACCGACCTGGACGGCATCGTTCCACTGATGGACGGCGCCGACGTGGTGTTGATCGACTCGATCCAGAGCCTTCGGGCTTCCGATTCCGGTGGGGAGCCGGGGTCGGTATCCCAGGTCCGCCAGTGTGCGATGGCGCTGACCGAAGCCGCCCGGGACACCGGCGCGGCGCTGGTGCTGGTCGGCCATATCACCAAGGACGGCTCGATTGCCGGCCCCCGGGCACTCGAACACCTGGTGGACGTGGTGGTGACCTTCGAGGGGGACCGGGGCCACCACCTGAGGACGGTTCGCGGCATCAAGAACCGATACGGCGCGACCGGCGAGCTCGGCGTGTTCGAGATGGGCCCCAAGGGGTTGACCGAGGTCCCGGACGCCTCCCGGTTCTTCCTCGCCGAACGGCACACCGGTGCTCCGGGCTCGGCAGTGGGGTGCGTCATCGAGGGGCGCCGGCCGCTGGCCCTGGAAATCCAGGCGCTGGTAGTGAAGTCGGGCGCCGCGGTGCCCCGGCGGGTGGCGCAGGGTCTGGAGATGTCCCGGCTGGGGGTCGCCCTGGCGGTCCTTCAGCAGCACGCCGATCTAAAGATGTCCGATGCCGACGTCTACGCCTCGGTGGCCGGCGGGTTGCGAGCCGCCGAGCCCGCCATCGACTTGCCGCTCTGTCTTGCAGTCGCGAGTTCCCACGAGAACCGGCCCCTCCCGCCGGGTGTCGCGGCGGTCGGGGAGGTGGGCCTGTCGGGGGAGATCCGGTCGGTCCCCGGGCTGTCGCTTCGGGTCAACGAGCTGGTCCGCCTCGGGTTCAAGACCGTGATCGTTCCGCCGGTTCACGGGGCGGACGGCGCGGCCGATCTGAAGAAATCAGCAGATGTGAAGGTTGTCAGAGCGGCCTCATTGGCCGGCGCAAGGACGATTTTGAGTCGAATCCGCCACGCACAGTGAGTATCCCGCGGCTCATTGCGGTGGGGGGTCCCCGCCTGTTACCATAGAACGTCCCGACACCGCGTTATTTGTCGCAGTTTCGGACGAAAAAGTTGCTCCCGCATCTAAGGGTCCGAACGAGGGACCGTCCAATCTAGAGAAGGAGGACCGTTTGCCCTCAGCCACCACCTTTCAAATTGGTGACAAGGTTGTTTACCCCCATCACGGTGCCGCAATCATCAAAAGTCTCGAGCAAAAGGAATTCCAGGGCGAAACAAAGGATTACTACGTACTGAGGTTGGCCTACGGTGACCTGACCCTCATGGTCCCGGTGGACAACACCGATGGAGTAGGCATTCGTGATGTCATCGCTCAGGACGAGCTTGAGAAGGTCTTCAAGGTCCTGAAGTCCAAGGAATGCCGAATGCCTACCAACTGGAGCCGCCGCTTCAAGACCCACGTCGAGAAGCTCCGCTCCGGAGACATTTACCAGGTGGCTGAAGTAGTTCGTAACCTGGCCCGTCGTGAAGCCGACAAGGGCCTCTCCGCAGGCGAGAAGAGAATGCTGACGAAGGCTCGTCAGATCCTGATCTCAGAGGTCACGTTTGCAGCAAACGTCGACGAAATCGAAGCCGGCACCATGCTGGACAAGGTGCTCGCAGGCTAACAAACCCACCCTTACGCGGCCCCCGATCCTCGCTCGAGCTCCTCGAGCCAGGATCGGGGGTCGTTTTTATGGAGGCCCACCATCGCCCACCACGTCACCGCGATAGTCCTCGCCGCCGGAACCGGGCAGCGGGTCGGCTCCGACATCCCCAAGCAGTTCCTGCCGCTGGGCGGGCGCCCGATGATCCAGCTGAGCCTGGACGTCTTTCAGGCGAGCCCGGCGGTCGATGCGATCGTGGTCGCTCTGCCCGCCGGAGACACCTCCGGTCACCCGGAGCTGGACGGGTTCGACAAGATCGCCGCCCGGGTGCCCGGCGGTGACACCCGCCAGGCCTCCCTGAAGCAGGCCCTGGCGCACCTCCCGGAGGGGACGGACACGGTTATGGTGCACGACGCCGCCCGGCCTCTCGTAGGAGCGGGGCTGGTCGTCGACCTGCTGGCGGCCCTGGCCGGGGACTGTGACGGCGCCATCCCGGCGATTCCGCTGGAGGACACGATCAAAAGGGTCTCCGAGGATCGCCTGGTGGAGCAGGAGATGGATCGCAGCGGCATCTGGCGGGTCCAGACTCCCCAGGTTTTCCGCCGGACGGCCCTCGAGGACTCGGTGGGCAGGGCGATCGCCTCGGGGCTCGAGGCAACCGACTGCTCGCAGATGTTGACCTCCGCCGGCTACCGGGTGAAGGTCGTCGAAGGCGACCCGCTGAACTTCAAGGTAACCCGTGCGGCCGACCTCTGGCTGGCCGAACAGGTGCTCGCCTCCCGGGAGGAGCCGGACCGGTGAGGGTCGGGATGGGATACGACGTCCACGCCTTCGAGCCGGGCCGGCCGCTGGTCCTGGGCGGCGTGACGATCCCGGACGCCACCGGCCTGGCGGGCCACTCGGACGCCGACGTGGTCTGCCACGCGATCGCCGACGCCCTGCTGGGCGCCTCCGGCCTCGGCGACCTCGGCACCCACTTCGCAGCCGACGCGGTCCCCGAAGGCGTCTCCAGCCTGCAGATCCTGGCCCGCACCGCGGTCCTTCTCGCCGGCGCCGGGTTCACCATCGTCAACGTCGACGCCACCGTGGTCATCCAGGAGGTCCGGATGGCGCCCTACCGCCGGCAGATGGCGGAGTGCGTCGCCGCGGCGCTCGGCATCGAACCGGCGCAGGTCAGCGTGAAGGCTACGACCACCGACCACCTGGGCTTCGCCGGCCGGGGGGAGGGAGCGGCGGGCCTTGCGGTCGCTCTGGTCGACGGGGGCCCCAGCCGGTAGCCGCCCCGCCGGTTATGTTTGTTGGTATGGGACTGGTCGTAACCAACACGCTGACCCGCACCAAGGAGCCGTTCGTCCCGCGGGACGAGGGCAAGGTCGCCATGTACGTCTGCGGCCCCACCGTCTACGGCGACATCCACATCGGCAACGGCCGGACCTTCATCGTGTTCGACGTGATCCGCCGGTACCTGTCCTGGCGGGGCTACGAGGTGACCTTCGCCCAGAACTACACCGACGTGGACGACAAGATCATCAACCGGGCCAACGAGGAGGGCACCGACTGGACCGAGCTCGCCAAGCGCTACTCCAACGCCTACGAGCAGGCGGCCTCGGCCCTGCGCATCATGCCGCCCGACCTGCTGGTGAAGGCCACCGACCACATCCCCGACATGATCGACATGATCGCCCGGCTGGTTGAGCGGGGCGTCGCCTACGAAGCCGCCGGCAGCGTCTGGTTCTCGGTGGCCGACTTTCCCGGCTACGGCAAGCTGTCCGGCCGCACGCTGGACGAGGTCCACGCCCGCGAGCGTGTCGAGCCGGACCCCAACAAGCGAATGCCCCTCGACTTCGCCGTGTGGAAGGCCGCCAAGCCGGGGGAGCCGTCGTGGGACAGCCCGTGGGGGCCGGGGCGGCCCGGGTGGCACATCGAGTGCTCGGCCATGTCCGCCAAGTACCTCGGCATGGGTTTCGACATCCACGGGGGTGGCTCCGACCTGGTCTTCCCCCACCACGAGAATGAGATCGCCCAGGCCGAGGCGGCGCTGGGGACCGAGCCCTTCGTCCGCTACTGGCTCCACGGCGGCATGCTGAAGATGGACTCCGAGAAGATGTCGAAGTCGCTCGGCAACATCCTGCTCGTCAAGGACATGGTGCAACAGATCCGGCCGGAGGTCCTGCGGCTGATGGCAATATCCGGCACCTACCGCAGCGACGTCGACTTCGGCGAGGCGTCCCTCGAGCAGGCGAAGCGATCGATCGAGCGGTTCGAGAACTTCTCCCGGGCGGCCGGGCCGCCGGCTGAGAAGGTGTCCGGGGAGGGACAGGAGTACCTGGACCGGTTCCGGGAAGCGATGGACGACGACTTCAACACCCCGATGGCGATCAGCGTGATGTTCGACCTCGTAAAGCACGGAAACTCGCTGCTCGAGGAGGGCCAAGCCGACCGGGTATCAGGTCTGGTCGCCGCCTTCGACCAGATGAGCGAGGTGTTCGGCATCTCCCCCGGCAAGCCGGACCCGGACGCCGCAACCGGACAAGGACTTTCTCCCGAGGAGAGCGAGCTGCTCGATCGCCGGGCCCAGGCCAGAAAGGACAAGGACTGGGCGGAGTCCGACCGGCTGCGAGACCGCCTGGCCGAGCTGGGCGTAGTCGTGGAGGACACGCCGGCGGGAACCCGCTGGCACCGCAAGAGCTGATCCGCCGGAGCGCTCCGACCGTCAGGGGGGCGTCGGGGAGACGAAGTCGGCCGACTCTCGCAGCAGCCCGCCGGCGCCGGCGCCGCCGGCCGGCCGACCGATGACCGCCCACTCCGCCATCTGTTTGGCCCCGATGACGAGCCTAGTCGCTGCGCCGGAGCTCTCCAGCTCGTCGACACGTGCCTTCGGCAGCTTCACGATCAGGTTCGAACCCCTGGTGTAGGCGAAGACCTTGCCGCCGATTGTGGCAGTGATGTGGTTGCGCTGATCTTTGACCGTTGCCTCCGGAATGCGCTGAAGGAGCTCCTCCGCCCAGCCGGTAGCGTTGTCAGCAGAGGTGATCGGATCCGCCTTCGTCAGGTGGCGGCCACGGCACGTGCGCCGGTCACCATCACGGCTGCGGCCACCTGGACCCCGCCGGTTACCGCCGCCCCGAGCAGCCACCACCAGCCCTCGTCGTTTCCGATGGACCAGGCGACGATTGCAATGCCGGCAAGGGCCGGCACAAGCAGGTACGACAACCGGCGGCGCAAACCGTGAGAGGAAAAGCTTCTGCGGTGCTTCCAGGTCCAGGTATCAAGAATCGCCCATCCGAGCACCAGCAGAAGCGAACCCGCCAGGTCGCTCGGCGCCGGGCCGTGGGTCTCGCTGAACGAGAACAACCGGTTGTCGGCGTCCGGAACTGCGATCAGCGCTATCCCGGCGAGGTTGAGTCCCCCCAACCAGAACCAGGGCGGGCGTCGCCCGGTGGCGTGGCGGGACCTGATTTTGGTCGTTTCGGTTCTCCCCATGGCAACGATCGAGCTACGGCCGTTTTCCAACCGGATCCTACCGATTACAAGCCGAGCGCGGCCCCGGAGCTAGTTTCGGGCGGTCACCGTGGTCATGGTTACGTTCAGGATGAGCTTTCGTCCTCGGTGAAGTCGTTCTGCACCGCTCACTTACGTCGTTTTCCAGAGCATTACGTCGATCCTGGTCAACCTGCTCCAGGCCTGCAGCGATCGGCGTGCTGTAGGCGTACTGCCCAAGGAATTCGCCGGGTCGAGTCTCTCAATCTCGAGTCGGCGAATTCCGGAAAGCGAGCGGAGACAGGCTTTGCAGCTGCATCTTTGATGTAGAAGCGCAATTATCGAACGCCTGGATCGTCCTTGAGCTGGTGCCCGGATTCGAACCGGGAACCTACCGATTACAAGTCGGTTGCGCTACCGGATTGCGCCACACCAGCCAGATGGGGGACCTTTCCCAACTCCGGAATCCTAGTATGCCCCCCAACTTCTCCCCCGACCTTCATGCGGCGCGGCCCGGGTCCGCGGCGTCCGG
>DATABX010000107.1:0-2908 GCA_036259335.1 Actinomycetota bacterium | reverse complement strand
GCCGTGGTGATGATCGCATCGAGCCTGGACGACTCGCTGGTGCAGCAGGCGGTCGACAGCGGCAGCTTGGCTCTGGTGTTGATGTGCCGCAGCGTTACCGACCTGGTGGCGGCCATCCGAGCCGCCGCGCGGGGCCATGCGACGTTTCCCAGCGAACGCCTCGATCAGCTGGCGAGTCGACGGCGGAATCGACTCGGAACGAACCCGCTCTCCCCGCGGGAGCTTGAAATTCTCGAGATGCTAGCCGCCGGCGACACCACCGCCTCAGTCTCCGCCCGGCTAAGCCTCAGCCCCCATACCGTTCGCAACCACGTTCGCAACCTGATGGTGAAGCTCCACACCCACAGCAGGCTCGAGGCGGTCGTCAAGGCACACAGCCTGGGTTTGATCGAAACTCCCAGTTCGGCTCAAAACCCCCGCCAGTAGCGGGCCGTCCCTCCCGCGCCGGCCTCTTTCGGCGACTGCTCGATCAGGCCCAGGGCGTGGCCCTTCATCACCGCCTCCAGCCGGGAGTGCGCCGAAAGCTTACCCATCAGATTCTTGACGTGGTTGCGGACGGTGTGGGGGCTTAGGGTCAACCGCTCGGTGATGGATTCGGTGCTCTCGCCGTTTGCGAGCAGGCGCAGGATCTCCAACTCCCTCTCGGTCAACTCAGGCTGGGCGGCTCGCTCCCGCGACCGCCTGAGGAACTGGCGGAGCACCGAACCCGGGAACATCGCGTCGCCCCTGGCCGCGGCCCGGATCGCGACCACCAGCTCGGCGATGGTCCCACCCTTGGTAACCACCGCCGAGCAGCCGGCATCCAGGGCTTTGAGCTGCAGCGCATCGTCCACCGTGGTGGCGATCACCACGACGGCAGCTCCCCGGAAGCGACTGCGAAGCCCGGCTGCGGCATCGACTGCCGTGTCGGACTCCAGTCCGAGGACAATCACGTCGGGGTCGACGTCCTGCGTGAACGACAAAGCCCGCGCCACGCTGGTTGCGGCGCCCACCACCTCGATGTCCGGCTCATCCTGGACTGCGGCCATCAGACCCTCGAGAAGCATCAGGTGCTGGTTGACGAGCAGCACTTTGAGCGACGAGGTCGGAAGGTCGAGCCGGTTGAGGTCGATGGTCCAGCCGGCATCGGCCGGGGACCGGTTGAACTGGGGCATCACCAAAACGACACACCTCCCCTTATACGATCCAGAAGGGGAGGATTCAGGATGGACAAGGAGGCTAGTGAGAACCGCTGAAATTTCGCTGTAATTCGGTAACCCCGCCAAATCGGTGTTCGATTGCGCCTTTTGAGGCATACGGCAAGTGACCCGCTCGTGCCAGTCCGAGTTGAGCCAACCTGGTCTATTCAGCGGCGGGGACCTGGGACAACCTTGTTATCTGGAACTGACCATCAAGGAGGTCCGCCAAATGAAAGACGCAACCGACACGGCAGTAGACGTTACGGAACTGAGTGACGAGATCGCGGTGGAGCTGCCCGACCGGCAGCTGCTGGCAACCGTCTCGCTGCTGGGCCTGCCGCTGGTGGGCGTGAGCGACGTCGGCGTGTTCGTCGACACGTCCGGACCGGGCTGGCTCGTCGGCTCTTTGGGCGAAGTCTAGTTACCGAGCACTTTGCGCTGACCGAAAGGGAGGGGCCGAAGCCGGGCCCCTCCCTTTCGCTCGTTCCGGACGGCCCGGCACATCCCCGGCTGGCTCCGGGCACCGACCTGCTGGGGGAGTTCCACGGGAACGGCTGGACGGCGGCGCAGTTTCTGGTCCGGCGGGGTGACGGCACGATGGTGGTGCTGTCCGAGACCCTTTTTCGCCTGGCCGAGTTGATCGACGGCGGGACGGACGCCGCCGTGCTCGCCGAGCGGCTCTCCGCCGTGGTACCGCGCCGGATCGACGCCGACGGCGTGCACTACCTGATCGACTCCAAGCTTGCGCCGCTCGGGATCACCGCAGGGACGACCGCTGCGCCGCCCCGGCCCCCGGTCGCCATCCTCGCTTTGTCCGGGATCCTGGCATCGAATATCGGTCTGTTCGCCACTGCAGACTTCTCGTCGCCGGTCGGCGAGCTGGTGGGGCAGCCGCTGGGGATCCTGACCCTCGGGATTATCGTCTTGCTGAGCGCGCTGTTCCATGAGTTCGGCCACGCGGCGGGCGGCGCCTACGGCGGCGCCCGTCCCGGGGCCATCGGGGCCGGCATCTTCGTCGTCTGGCCGGCCTTCTTCTCCGACATCACCGACTCCTACCGCCTCAGCCGGGCCGGCCGGGTCCGCACCGACCTCGGCGGGATCTACTTCAACCTGCTGCTGACCCTCCCGCTGACCGGCCTGTACGCCGTGACCGGCAACCCGCTGTGGAAGTGGGGGGTCGTCGCGCTGTTTCTGATCGTCTTCCAGCAGCTGCTGCCGTTCCTTCGACTGGACGGCTACTACCTGGTAAGCGACCTGACCGGGGTGCCCGACCTGTTCGGCAACCTGCGGCCGGCGCTCAAAAACCTTCTTCCCGGCCGCCGGGCGACGAACCCCTCGTTCGCCGGTCTGAGGCCCGGCGTGCGGGCCGCAGTCACGGTCTGGGCGCTCGGGACAGCGGCCTTTGCCGGTTGGTTCGGCTGTGTGATGGTGCTGGAGCTTCCCCGGTTTGCCGCGGGCGCCGGGTCCCTGCTGGTGTCGCTGGCATCGTCGACCGTCTCGGACTTCTTCGGACGACGCCATCTTCTGGCCGGTGCCGGACTGGTCCAGCTGCTGCTGGTTGCGATCCAGGTCGCCGGCGTCGTGGTGGTGCTCCAGCGCCTTGCGCAGCGCTGGATCCGTTTGCCGATCCGTCGGGGCGCAGAGCGCCCTATATAAAAGGACAGGTTCGGCGCGGAGAAACTCCTCGCCGGCTCCGATTACGGGGGCTGGTCGGAACCGGACGAGGATGC
>DATABX010000106.1:0-6685 GCA_036259335.1 Actinomycetota bacterium | reverse complement strand
ACCAAAGGCTGCTCTTTACAGTTCCCAATCCCGGTCACCCCGACACCCGCCGGTGAGAAACTGACCCCATGCAGGAGGCGGGCCGGCGACGGTGGTGGGTGCTTGCTGCTCTCGCGGTCCTGGTGATTTACGGCTGGTGGGCCACCGGGTTGCGGCCGTTCACCCCGCCGGTGGCCAAAGTGACGACCAGGGCCGGCGCGGTGAACGGCCGCAATCCCGTGGCCCACCAGCCGTACATCGCCAGGACCGCGAGAGCAGCAAGCACCCACCACCCTCGCCGGCCCGCCTCCTGCATCCGGTCAGTTTCTCACCGGCGGGTGTCGGGGTGACCGGGATTGGGATCTGTAAAGAGCAGCCTTTGGTCCGCAATGGCTCCCGGAGCCGTAAACTGAGATTTCCTACACGGAAGGATGTGCATCGTGCGCCGAAGCATCGGACGGTTCCTTCTCCTGGCCCTCGCCCTCTCCGGCGTGCTGGCCCTACAAACCGGGGTCTCGTGGGCCCAGACAACTACCGCGTCGTACGTCGACGAGACCGTCGAAGCCCTTCGATCGGATCCGGTCTACGTCCACCCCGACGCGGAATCGTCTCTGTCGGCCGGGGAAGAGGACGAGTTGAGGCAGAACATCGCCGAGTCCGGCGCCGGTCCGATCTACATCGCAGTGTTGCCGGCTGAGGCCCGTAACGAGGCCGGCGGGAGCACCGCTGCACTGCTGACCGAGATCGCCGAGGCCTCCCAGCGCAACGGCACCTACGTAGTGATCGCGGGCACCGAGCTGCGCGCCGGCAGCACCGAGTTCGAGCCGGGCGTGATCCCGAACATCGCCAACGACGTGGTGCAGAACAACCGCGGCGGCGGAGCAGCCGGAGTTCTGAACGACTTCGTCCAGCAGGTGGGCCAGGAGGCCCAGGGTGGCGGTTCCGGCTCCGGATCGGGCGGCGGGTTCGGAGTGTTCCCGCTGGTTCTGCTCGGCGTCGGCGGAGGGGCCATCGCCCTGGCGGTCAGCCGCAACCGAAAGAAGCAGGCGGCCGAAGAGCGCCGTCAGCTGGAGGAGGTCAAGCAGGTCGCCCTCGAGGACCTCGTTGCACTGGGCGACGACCTGAGGGCGCTGGACCTTCAGGTGGAGATGCCCGACGCCGACCCCCGGGCGAAACAGGAGTACGTCAAGGCACTGGGCTACTACGAGACCGCTACCCAGAACCTTGACCGGGCGCAACGACCGCAGGACCTGCAGCAGGTCACCGAAGCCTTGACCGAAGGCCGCTACTCGATCGACGCCGCCGAGGCCCGCCTGGAAGGACGGGAACCCGCCCCGCGCCGGGCCCTGTGCTTCTTCGACCCCCGGCACGGGCCTTCGGTGACCGACGTCACCTGGGCGCCCGACGGCGGGTTTCCCCGACAGGTTCCCGCCTGTGCCGCGGACGCCCGGGCACTCGAGCAGGGTCAGTCTCCGCACTCCCGTGAGATCACAGTGCAGGGCCAGCGCATGCCCTACTGGGAGGCGCCCGGCTACTACGGTCCCTGGGCCGGCGGCTACTTCGGCGGTTTCGGCGGGGGCGGCCTGCTTTCCGGCCTCCTGATCGGCTCGATGCTCGGCGGCGGCTGGGGTGGCGGCTGGGGCGCCGGGATGGGCGGCTACGGCGGAGACGGAGGCGACCTGGGCGGGGGAGACTTCGGCGGTTTCGGCGGGGGCGACTTCGGAGGCGGCGGAGGGTTCGGCGACTTCGGCGGGGGCGACTTCGGCGGTTAGCAGCTTTCTTGGAAGTCAATTGACGGGAGGCAATATCGATGGGAATTGGGCGACGCATCTCGACGATCTTCAGAGCTAAAGCGAGCAAGGCTCTCGACCGGGCGGAGGATCCCCGCGAGACGCTCGACTACTCCTACGAGCGCCAGCAGGAGCTTCTCCAGAAGGTCCGGCGCGGGCTTACCGACGTTGCAACCTCACGCAAGCGGGTCGAGCTCCAAGCCCAGCAGCTCCGGGCCGCTGGCGAAAAGCTCGAGAGTCAGGCCAAGCAGGCCCTGGAGCAGAACCGGGAGGACCTTGCCCGGGAAGCGGTCGAGCGTCGGTCCGGCATCCTCAGCCAGCTGACCGAGCTCAAGGTGCAGCACGAACAACTGAAGGCCGAGGAGCAGAAGTTGACCGACGCCTCACGCCGGCTCCAGGCCAAGGTCGACGCCTTCAAGATCAAAAAAGAGACCATCAAGGCCACCTACACCGCAGCCGAGGCCCAGACCCGGATAAACGAGGCCGTCACCGGCATCTCCGAGGAGATGGGCGACGTCGGCATGGCGATGCAGCGGGCGCAGGACCGAACCGAGCAGATGCGGGCTCGGGCCGGCGCGCTGGACGAGATGATCAGCTCCGGAGCCCTCGAGGACCTGTCCGCCCCGGCCGACCCGATCCAGGCGCAGCTCGACAGCTTCAACCAGACCTCGGGGGTCGAGCTGGAGCTCGACCGCCTGAAGAAGGAGATCGGCTACGAGCAGGCGCCGGCGATCGAGGCCAAGACGGGCAAGGAGGGGTCGCAGTGATCATCAGAATCCTTGGAGTCGGCCAGTTCGAGGTTCCCGACGACGCCATGACCGAGCTGAACGCGCTGGACGATGCGCTCACCGGACCGGTCGAGCACCACGACGACGCCGCGCTCCACGCCGGCCTGGAGAAGGTGCTGGCGGCGGTGCAGAGGCTGGGCTCACCGGTGCCCGACGACTTCCTCGGGCCCTCCGACCTGGTGCTGCCCGGACCGGACTCCACCGTGGACGATATCCGCGAGCTCCTCACCGAAGAGGGACTTGTCCCGGACTAGCGTCACGGCACCACCCGCATCCGCAACCGGCTTAGGCTGTTATCCGGCGCCGGCTGCTCAGCCGGTAGTTTCCGGCTCCGACGGCGGGGGTCTTTCGAACAGCTCCACCAGGTTGCCCGCCGGGTCCCGGACGAAGCAGCGCCGGGCTCCCCACGTCTGGCGGGCGTCGCGCCGGCTGACACCGGCTCCGGTTAGCCGGTCGAGGATCACGTCGTACTCGTCGCCCGCGTCCATCGCCAGGTGGGCGGGTCCCGGATCGGCGTCGCCCACGATCACATGGACCTGTGTGTCGCCGAACCCGATCCAGCAGCCCGGCGTGTCGGCCGCCAGCGCCGGCGGCCGAATCAGCGGAGTTCCGCCCAGCATCTCGTAGAAGGCTTGAGCCGCGGCAATGTGCTGTTCAGACGGCACTGTGACCGTCACGTGCTGGATGCGGGGCACGTCCTACAGCAGCAGTCCCAGCGCCAGGAACAGCAGACCCGCGGTGACCAGATCGAGCGTGCCCAGCGTCATCCCGAGCAGCGCCAGCAGAAAACACAGCGCCGCGATCGCGAACATGATCCTGTTGACCGTCATCTTCATCGCACCCCTCCGTTTCGCCGCCCATCCGTACTGCGCAATCTACTCCCCCAAGGGCGCCGACCGGCGGTCATTCCGGCGTCAGGAGCGGGCCGGCTTGAACTTCAGCTTCTTCAGCTGGTCGGAGACCTCGGTGGAGCTCAGGAAGTCCAGCAGGGCGTCGACCGAGTTGCGGCGGGTTCGGCTGCGCTCCACCGCCAGGTAGAGGGTACGTTGCGCTTTGAGGCCGGGAACGTTCAGCACGCGAAGATCGCCCTGCCCGGTGGTCTCCTCCGGCTCCAACGCGTAGGTCGAGATGAACGAGAGGCCGACGTTGGCCTTGACCGCCCGCTTGACGGACTCGGTGGTGCCCAGCTCGAGGACGACGCCCAGGCGTTCGGGGTCGAGGCCCACGGCCGCCATCGCCTCGCTCACCATCGTGCGGGTCCCGGATCCCTGCTCCCGCAGGACCCAGGGGTGGAAGATCAGGTCGTCGCGGTGAACCGACTTCTTCTGCGACAGCAGGTTCTCCGCCGATGCGATCAGCACCAGCTCGTCGGTGGCGAACGGGATCAGCTCGAGCCGGTCGACCGAGACCGCAGCGCCGATCACCGCCATGTCCACCCGGCGCAGCAGTAGCTGCTCGGCGATGTGACTGGTGTCCCCCACCTGCACGCAGACCCGGACCGCCGGGTACTTCTCGCAGAAGGGCCCGAGGATCTTGGGCAGCAGGAACTCCCCGGGCACCGTGCTCGCCCCGACGTTCAGCCGGCCCGCCGGAAGCGTGCCGAAGGTGGACATCGACTCCTCGAGCCGCTCCGCGACCGTCGTCAGCTCCCCGGCGTGGGCGTAGAGCTGCTCGCCGGCAGCTGTGGGGATCCAAGACCGTCCCGAGCGCACGATCAGCTTGGTCCCGAAGTGGTCCTCCAGAGTTCGGATCTGTGCACTGATCGCCGGCTGGGTCACCCCCAGGCGTTTGGCGGCAGCCGAGAAGCTGCCTTCGTCGACGAGCTTCACGAAGCCCTTCAGGGCCGGGATGGTCAGCGGAGCCAAGTTGGGGCCTTGCGCATGATCGTTCTCCGAAATCAGCTTGCGGAGCTATCGTAATCCCCCCTCGCCCCCGGGCGGACGCGCAACGAGGCCCCGTTGGCGGGGCCTCGTCGACAGGCTTCGAGCTAGACGCGGCTGAGGTTGCCGGTCTCCTCGGCGGTCTTGATGAGGTAGCTGACGATGGTCTGGGTGGGGGTCTTGACTGCGTGGACCTTCACCAGGTGGTCGGCGAGCTGCCGGGCCAGCTCCATCTTGTCGTTTGCGGTCGTCTTGTAACCGCAAGTGTCGGCCCCTGCCGCTGCGCAGCTGTAGTTCAGTGCCATTGAAACCCCCTTCTGCCAAACCGATTGGAGTTCGATCATATCACCAATTACTTATTGTTCTCATAACTAATGCTTATAGTTGGACGGCGTAATCGGCCTCCCGGGGCCGGGTTAATATGGGCTTATCCACCCACGACGAGGTTTTCTCTCCTGGAACCCATGACCTTGCCCATCACCAATCGGCGCGTCCGGCTTGTGCGCGGCCTGGTCCTGTTGCTGGTCCTGGCGGCGCTGGCCGCATGCGACCGGGGCGGAGGGCCCGATCTGCCGGGCGGAAGCAAGACTCTGACCAGCGCCGACGGAGCCCTGCAGCTGCGGGTGCCGGCGTCCTGGTCCGAGCAGACCGACCTCAACCCGGCGGCCGCCCTTCAGGCCGCCGACCTCGACGACGAGGCCTACGCAGTGTTGATCGAGGATCCTCGGGAGCCGTTCAAGTCGATGGACCTGGGCAAGTTCGCCGACACCGAGATGCAGAAGCTGGTCACCCGGGTCGGCCTGGCGAACCTGACCGGGCCGGAGCTGGTCGAGGTCGACGGCAACCAGGCGGTCCAGTACCAGATCAAGGGGTTCCACAACGAGGTGGAGGTGGTTTACCTGTACACCTTCGTCGAGACCCCCGACCGCTTCCTCAAGGTCGTCACCTGGAGCCTGGCCGACAGGTTCGACGACAACCGGCCGGTCCTCGAAGAGGTCACCACCAGCGTCCGCCAGCTCAAGCCTCTGGACGCGTCGCCCACCCCGAGCGGAGCCGACCCCGGCGTGGCGCCGCCCCCTGCCGCCACCGTCGACCCGAACCAGATCGACCGGGGCGGAGGCCTCTAGCCGGCGTTCGGCGCCAGGACCAGAGCGATCTTGCCCAGCGCCTCGGACTGGGCCAGCGCCTCGGACTGCTCCGGGGTGAGCAGCAGGGTGATGCCCTTCTTACCCGAGCTCCCGACGCCGAACGAGGAGGCCACTTGCGAGCCGCCGGCCTTCGGGGTCCCGACCGACAGCACCTTGGCCGCCTCGATCACCGTCACCGTCTCGGCGTTGCCTCCCTCGCGGGCGAAGGTGGCGAGCACGTCCACCCGGTCACCCGACTTGGGCTCCAGGGCCAGCCCCTCCAGCGTCTGGGGGCTGAGCGAGTAGGCCCGCATGCCATCGGGCACCACCGAGGAGGACCCGGAGTTGCGGCCGATCTTGCGCTCGGTCACCGGCTCTCCTTCGAGAATCGGGATCCTCGCGACCCGGCCGACCGCCAGCTCGGAGTTGAGCAGCACGTCCTGCGGCAGGTAGCGCTCCGGGTGGTCGGCAAACTCGAGCATCTCGGCGGTTACCACCACCCCGGAGTCGATGTCGGTCGCAGCGACCACCATCGGCACCATCCGTCCGGCGACGGGGACCTGCCCCCGCAGCCACGACAGATACGAGTAGACGGCAAGTGCGGTGACGATCGCAGCCAGCATCGCGAGCAGGCTCCACCTGGACGTCGTGCGGCGATTGAGAACAAGAGTGGTCATCCCGGCCCCCTTCGGAATCATCGACACAAAGCTTGGGGGAAGTGGGGGAAGTACCAGCGATTCTAGAAGAGGTGAAAGCCGCTGAGAAGGGGGTTCAGGCGGTCTTCTCGGCGGCCTTTTTCTTCGGTGCGGAACCGGAGTCGCCGGAGCCGGAGCTCTCGGACTTCGACTCGGACTTGGTCTCCGACTTGGTCTCCGCCTTGCCGTCGGAGGAGGTGTCTGCCTTCCCGTCGGCCTTGGACTCGTTCCGCCCCCGGGGCAGCGGGTGGCTGGCCCGGCGGTCGGTGGAGTAGAAGCCGGAACCCTTGAACTGGATGCCCACCGGGTAGATAACTTTGCGGAGCTTGCCTCCACACACCTCGCAGATCTGAAGAGGTTCGTCCGAGAACGACTGCACGACCTCCTTGCGGTGGGCGCAATCAACACAAAGGTATTCGTACGTGG
>DATABX010000105.1:0-1725 GCA_036259335.1 Actinomycetota bacterium | reverse complement strand
GGCGAGCAGCCGCTCGGCCGCGGCCAGTATCTCGGTTCTCAGCTTGTGGCCCTCGCCGCGGCGCGCCCTGGTCCTGCGGCGCTCGGCAGAGCGGGCGGCGGCCACTAGCTCAACTGCTCGAAGGCCGGCCGGGTGCCGCCGCCCGCGCCAGACTCGCTGAGCCCGAACCGGTCGTGCAGCCGCCGCAACGGGCGCGGCGCCCACCAGTTGGCCCTGCCGGCGAGCCGCATGAAGGCCGGCACGAGCGTGGCCCGAATCAGCGTGGCGTCCATCAGCACCGCCAGCATCATCCCGACTCCTATCAGCTTGATGAAGGCGACCTCGGAGCTGAGAAAGGAGAGGAAGACAACCGCCAGCAGGCCGGCGGCCGCCGTCACGATCCGGCCGGTCCGCTCCAGTCCTCGGGCAACCGCGGTGACGTTGTCGGCGCCGGCGTCGTGCTCCTCTTTGATGCGGGAGAGCAGGAAGACCTCGTAGTCCATGGAGAGGCCGAACGCGACGCAGAACATGAGGATCGGCGATGTGGTGTCGAGGGTCCCGGTGGGGGTGAAGCCGAGGAAGTCGGAGAGGTGTCCCTGCTGGAAGACCCAGACCATGGCCCCAAAGGTAGCCGCCAGCGACAGCAGGTTCAAGATCATCGCCTTGATCGGAACGAGCACGCTTCCGGTCATGAGAAACAGCAGGATCATGGTGATCACGGCGATGATCGTGAGAGCCAGAGGCAGCCGGTCGAACAGGGTGGCCTTGCCGTCGACCAGCTCGGCCGAGGGCCCTCCAACCAGCACCAACCCCGGAGCGGGCCGCGCCCGGATGGCGGCCACCAGCTCCTCCGCTTCGACGGAGATCGGCTCGATCGCCGGAACCACCGAAAGCCAGGTTCCATCGTCCGAGGTGAAACGGGCCGAGATGCCCGGGATCGGCGGCGCCACCTGGTTGCCGGCGACGTAGGTGCCGGTCTCCGCGTCGACCCGGGCGACCCCGGAAAGCCGCGACAGGTCTGCGGCGTAGCCGCCAACCTCGCCGCTGCGGGCCGCGGGGTCCTCGGCGTCCTGGACCACCACGGTCACCGCGCCCGCCTCCTCGGCCGAGAAGTTTTCGCGGACCTGGTCCTGGACCTGCCGGCTGGGCGCCCTCTCGCCCAGGACCCGGTCGTCCCAGACCCCGAACCGCACGTTCAGGAACGGGGCTCCCAAAAACACCAGCAGGGCGATCACGGCCAGGGCGATCGGAATCGGCCGGCGCATGACCACCACTGCGACCCGGGCCCAAAAGCCTTCGCCTTCGGTGGCCGGGCGCTGCTCGACCAGCCGGAACCGGTTGACCTTGTCGCCCAGGATTCCGAGAATCGCCGGCAGCGACACCACCGATCCGATCGCCGCCACCATCACCACCGCCGACCCGGCGTAGGCAAACGAGTGCATGATCTGCAGCGGGAACGCCAGCAGGGCGGCCAGCGAGGCGGCAACGGTCAGGGCGGAGAACAAAACGGTCCGGCCGGCGGTCTCCACCGATCGGACCACCGCCTGCTCGGTGCTTGCGCCGGCCGCGAGCTCCTCCCGGAAGCGGGAGACGATAAACAGGCTGTAGTCGATGCCCAGACCCAGGCCCAGGCCGGTCGTCAGGTTCAGCGCGAAGATCGATACGTCGGTGAAGCCGGCCAGGATCCGCAGGATCACCAGGGTGCCGACCACCGCAAGGCCCCCGACCGCGAGCGGCAGGCCGGCA
>DATABX010000104.1:0-4128 GCA_036259335.1 Actinomycetota bacterium | reverse complement strand
CGGGGTGCTTTTTGACCTGCCGCTGGCGGTCGGGGTGCTGGCCGCCTTCGAGAGGATCGATTCGCCGGCGCTGCACCGCTACGCCCTGGTCGGCGAGCTGGCCCTCGACGGGACCCTTCGGCCGGTACGGGGGGCTCTGGCGGCGGCGCTGGCCGCCCGGGAGCGTGGTTGGGAGGGCATAGTGCTGCCCCGGCCGAACCAGTCGGAGGCCGCGCTGGTGTCCGGCGTGCGGGTCGTAGGGGCTGCCAACCTGTCGGAAGCGCTGGAGTTCCTCGGGTGCGGCCGGGCGCCGCTCCCGTCGCCCAAGGTGTCGGCTGCGGAGCTGCTCGGCGCCGCGCGCTACGAGGGACCGGACTTCGGCGACGTCCGGGGCCAGGCGGAGGCGCTGCGGGCGCTTGAAATCGCGGCTGCCGGGGGGCACAACCTGCTGATGGTCGGCCCGCCGGGCTGCGGCAAGACCATGATGGCGCAGCGCCTGCCGGGCATCCTGCCTCCGCTGACCGAGCAGGAGGCGTTGGAAGCCACCCGCGTCTGGTCGGTGGCCGGCATGCTGCCGGGTGGGACGCCGCTGGTCGTCAACCGGCCGTTCCGGGCGCCGCACCACCACGCCTCGGCTGCGGCGATCATCGGCGGCGGCAGCCCGCTGCCGCGCCCGGGGGAGATCTCCCTCGCCCACCACGGGGTCCTGTTCCTCGACGAGGTGCCCCTGTTCTCCCGGATGGTGCTAGAGGCCCTGCGCCAGCCGCTGGAGGAGGGCTGTATCCGGGTGGTCCGCCAGGCCTACGCAGTGGAGTTCCCGGCGTCGTTGTGCCTGGTCGCAGCGGCGAACCCGTGTCTTTGCCAGGGGCCGGGAGGCCGGTCCGGATGCTGCATGTGCCCGCCGTCGCGGCTGCACGCCTACCGCTCCCGGCTCTCGGGGCCACTGCTGGACCGGATCGACCTTCAGGTCGAGGTGCCCCGGCTCACCCGGGACGAGCTGTTCGACCTCGAGCCGGCGGAGCCGAGCGCGGTGGTGAGGGACCGGGTCATCCGGGCCCGCACCTTCCGCAACCTGCGGTTGGCGGCGGAACCGGAGGCTCCCGGACTCGCCGGGCTGGCGCCGCCGGTCCGCCTGTTCCTGCGCCGGGCGCTCGGGGCGGCGGACGACTCGGCGCGGGGCATGGATCGGGTGGTCAAGGTGGCCCGCTCGATAGCCGACCTCGCCCAGGCGCCCGAGATCGGCGAGGAGCACCTGGCCGAGGCGCTGCAGTACCGCCGTCCGATCTGGAGCGCGGCGTGAACCTCAGGACCATCGGACGGAGGGACGGCGAGTACCCGGCTCTGTTGAAGGAGATCCCGGACCCGCCGGACAAGATGTGGCTCGCCGGGCGCCCGCTGGACGGGGCCCCCGCCCTTGCCGTCGTGGGCACCCGGCGGGCCAGCCGTTACGGCACCGAGGCGGCGTTCTTTCTGGCCCGGGAGCTGGCGCTCTCCGGCGTGACCGTCGTCAGCGGCCTGGCGAAGGGGATCGACGCGGCGGCGCATCGCGGCGCGCTGGCGGCCGGAGCAGGCACCGTTGCGGTCCTCGGCTGCGGCCTGGACATCTGCTACCCGGCCCGCCACCGTGACCTGTTCGACCGGATCGAGGTGTCCGGCACCCTGGTCTCCGAGTACCCACCGGGTACCCGGCCGCTTCCCTACCACTTCCCGGTGCGCAACCGGATCATCGCCGGCATGTGCCTGGGTGTGGTGGTGGTCGAGGCGGCGGAGGCGGGAGGCGCGATGATCACCGCCCGGCTGGGGATGGAGTTCGGCCGCGACGTGTTCGCGGTCCCCGGGGCGGTCCACTCCGCGGTCTCCGCCGGTCCCCACCTGCTGATCCGCGACGGCGCCCGGCTGGCGGCCTCCGCCGGCCAGATCCTCGAGGACCTGGGCATGCTTCGGCAGGAAACCGCTGCGGCGGAACCGGTGGAGCTGCACCCGGACGAGACTCGGGTGCTCGCCGCCCTCGAGGCCGAGCCGCTGCTGCTGGACCTGGTGGCGCGGCGGGCCGGGTTGCCGGCATCGACGACGGCGGCGGTGCTGGCGAAGCTCGAGCTCAAGGCGCTCGCCGGCAGGCGCGCCGGCGGGCGGTTCGCTCTGCCGGTCCAGCCGGGGGTGCCGGTGGTGTAGCGCCGAGAAAGCGCCGGAAGTGGTGCAATAGTCGCTCTAAGTGGCGGTTGGCGCCCTCGGAGACGGTCGGGGGCCCCACCCCTGGCCTATACTCGAAAGGTCTATGAGCGGACTGCGTCGATGAATTCGGGGGCTTCGGCCGCAAGCGACACCACCGCCGGCTCCGGCGTGGTGGTCGACGACGACCTGCGGGAAGACCTCGAGGAGCCTGACGGCCAGGCCGGCTCCGCTCGTGAACCCGCAGATCTCGGCCCCATCGGCGAGCTGTGGGCCGAGTACAAGTCCACGGGATCCCCGAGAGCTCGCGACGAGCTGATCGTCCACTACGCCCCGCTGGTGAAGTACGTGGCGGCCCGCGTCGCCATCGGCCTGCCCAACAACGTGGACCAGGAGGACCTGGCGTCGTCCGGCATCGTCGGCCTGATGGAGGCGGTGTCCAAGTTCGACCCGGACCGGGGCTTCAAGTTCGAGTCCTACGCCGCGGCTCGCATCCGCGGGGCCATCATCGACGACCTGCGCTCGCTGGACTGGGTTCCCCGGTCGGTGCGTAGCCAGGCCCGCAAGGTGGAGGAGACGCTGTCCAAGCTGCAGGACAAGCTCGGCCGCACCCCGACCGACGAGGAGGTTGCCGAGGAGATGGGGGTGACGGTCCGCAAGCTGCGGGCGATCTACTCTCGGGTGTCGACGATCCTGTTCGTCTCCCTCGACCGGCTGCTCAGTGTCGGGGACAAAGGCGACAGCGGGATGTCGCTGGTCGACACGCTGGTCGACACCAAGGCCGAGGACCCGCTCGCTGCGGTCGAGGAGCGGGAGATGAAGGAGTTCTTGAAGAAGGCGATCGCCGGGCTGCCCGAGAGGGAACGCACCGCGATCACCCTTTACTACTACGAGGGGCTCAGCCTGGCCGAGATCTCCCAGGTGGTCGGTGTGTCGCAGGCGCGGATCTCCCAGATGAACGCCAAGTCGGTCATGACGTTCCGGTCGCTGCTGAACAAGGGTTCCAGACGCTGATATCCTGTATCGACGGCGTCCGCCGGACCCAGGTCCCAGGTGGCAGGCCAGCAACAAATTTCCATGTCCGGGGCGCCGAAGAATCCCACAATTCCCAGGGGCTCGGGCAACCGCGCGTGAGGCACCGTTAGGGCGCGGGCGATAAGCTAGAGCCACACAACCATCGAAGGCAATTTTTTTGGGCTGGTTTGGATTCAGTCCTGGGAACCGAAAGGAGACGGCATGGCCGTCGTTTCACTAAAGCAACTGCTCGAGGCTGGCGTCCACTTCGGACACCAGACCCGTAGGTGGAATCCCAAAATGCGCAGGTTCATCTTCGCCGAGCGCAACGGGATCTACATCATCGATCTCCTCAAGACCATGACCGGCATCGAGGCGGCGTACGAGTACTGCCGCAAGCTGGTCGCAGGCGGGGGGATCGTCCTGTTCGTCGGCACCAAGAAGCAGATTGCGGACGCCGTGGCCGAGGAGGCCAAGCGGGTGAACATGCCGTACGTCAACTACCGCTGGCTCGGCGGGATGCTGACCAACTTCCAGACCATCCACAAGCGGATCCTCCGCATGCGGGAGCTCGAGTCGCAGCAGGCCCAGGGCATCTTCGACGAGATCCCCAAGAAGGAGGCGCTGGTTCTGCGCAAGGAGCTCGAGAAGCTCCAGAAGAACCTCGACGGCATCCGTGACCTGAACCGGCGCCCCGACGCAGTCTTCGTTGTCGACACCCGCAAGGAGGACATCGCGGTCCGGGAGGCCCGCAAGCTGGGGCTGCCGATCATCGCGATCGTCGACACCAACTGCGACCCCGACGACGTGGACTACGTGATCCCCGGCAACGACGACGCCATCCGCTCCGGCGCACTGCTGACCCGGGTGGTGGCCGACGCCATCGCCGCAGGCATGCAGGCCCGCCCGCCTGAGGTCATCGCCGCCGCCGAGGCGGCTGCCGCGTCCAGCGTCACCCTGACCGCC
>DATABX010000103.1:0-8348 GCA_036259335.1 Actinomycetota bacterium | reverse complement strand
GGTGTCGAACGGGATGCCTTGCCGGGCAAACAGCAGGGAGACCAGACCGAGGACCGCCGCGGTGATTGCGACGGCGTAGACCAGCGAGACGATGAGGACGGCAGCCACCTTGGCCCCCATCACCCTCCACCGGTTGGGGGTCGCCAGGAACGTCCAGCCGATGGTCCCGTGCCGGACCTCGGTGCTGACCGAGAGGATCCCGACCACCAGTATCACCAGCACGCCGGTGCCGGCGGAGTTCATCAGGTCCCTGGTGCTGGCGCCGGTGCCCAGGGGCGCCGCCTCGATCTTGCCGGAGTTCACCACGACCATCCCGAACCGGACGAGCGTGGACGCCACGGCACCGGCAAGCAGTCCCCAAAAGGTCCGAACGGTTGCCAGCTTTCGAAGCTCGGTTCCTATCAGCCGGTTCATCGGTCACCTCCAACGGTCAGCTCGAGGATCACGTCCTCCAGCTGGGGTCGGTCCATCTGCATCTCGTAGACCACGATTCCGCTGTCCGCCACCACCCGGCCGACCTCCTCGGGGGTGGCGCCGGTGACCACAACCTCGCCGTCGTCCCCGGCGACCGGATGCAGGCCGGCCGCGGTCAGCGACGCGATCAATGCAGCCCGCTCCGGGGTGCGCATCCGCACTCCCGACGCCGACCCGCCGGACAGAATCTCGGCGACCGCTCCCTGCTTCACCAGCCGGCCGTCGCGGATCACCACCAGGTGGTCGGCCGAGAGAGCGAGCTCGGCGATGACGTGGCTGGACAGCAGCACGGTGCCGCCGCGGGAGGCGTGCTCCCGCAGGGTGTCCCGGAGCCACCGCACCCCCTCGGGGTCCAGGCCGTTGGCCGGCTCGTCGAGCACCAGGATCTCCGGGCGGGCCAGCAGCGCTCCGGCGAGGCCCAGGCGCTGACGCATGCCGAGCGAAAAGCCGCCGACCCGCCGGGAGGCGGCGCCTCCGAGCCCCACCAGCTCCAGAGTCTCCTCAACCCGGCCCACCGGAACCCCGGCGACGGAAGCCAGGACCCTGAGGTGATCCCGCGCCCGCCGGCCGGGGTGAAACGCCCCGGTCTCCAGCACCGCCCCGACCGCCTCCGGCGGGTCGGGGAGCCGCCGGTAGGGTAAGCCGTTGACCAGGGCCTGGCCGGCGTCGGCGCCGACCAGTCCAAGGATCATCCGAAGGGTGGTCGACTTGCCCGCTCCGTTGGGGCCGACGAATCCGGTGACGGTTCCCGGCTCGACCACAAAGCTCAGGTCGTCGACCGCGGTCACCGGCCCGAATCGTTTGGTGAGGTGGGACACCTCGATAGCTGCTGCCATGCTGCCCTCCGCTCGGTGGTTGGACACCCTTCACGGTAGGGATTTGCGGATCGGAAATCGTCGGTCCGGGGATGGCATTTGGGCGTACATCCCGGGAGGTATCAGCTGCTTCCCGGGGTCACCAGTCCGGACTCGTAGGCGAGGACGACCAGCTGCGCCCGGTCGCGCAGGTTGAGCTTGGTGAGGATCCGGGAGACGTGGGTCTTCACCGTGGCGTAGCTGAGGGTTTCCCGCTCGGCGATCTCGTGGTTCGACAGGCCCCGGGCGATCAGGGCGAGGATCTGCTGCTCCCGTTCGGTCAGGCTCTTCAGCGCGTGGACCGCCCGCCGGTCGGACGCGGCCGGCCGGCCGGCGAACTCGGTGATCAGGCGCCGGGTAACCGCCGGGTCCAGCAACCCGTCGCCGTTCGCGACCACCCGGATGGCGGACAGGATCGCCTCAGGCGCGGCGTCCTTCAGCAAAAATCCGCTGGCGCCGGCCCTCAATGCGGCATAGACGTTCTCGTCGGCGTCGAAGGTCGTGAGGATCAGGACCCGGACCGACGCACAGTCCGGGTCGGAGCCGATCCGCCGGGTCGCCTCGATCCCGTCGCACCGGGGCATCCGGATGTCCATCACCACCACGTCCGGACACTCCCGGCGAGCCAGGTCCACCGCCTGATGACCGTCGGAGGCCTCACCCACGAACTCCATGTCGGCCGCGTGGGCGAGCAGCGTGAGCATTCCGGCCCGTACGAGCGGCTGGTCGTCCGCCACCGCCACGCGGATCATCGCCGGCCCGGGTCCAGGGGGATGGTGGCCTCCACCCGGTAGCCGCCGCCGGGCAGCGGGCCGGCGCTCAGGGTTCCCTCGTACAGCGCCACCCGCTCCCGCATCCCGACCATCCCCATCCCCCCGCCTTCCGATACCGCGCCGGACCGGTTCTCGGGCGGGTCGTTGGTGATGCGGATCGCCAGCTCGGAGCCGGTCACCTGGACGTTGAGCTCGGCCCGGACCGCTCCGTTGTGCCGGACCGCGTTGGTCAGGGCCTCCTGGATCACCCGGTACGCTGCGAGGGCCGGGCCGGGAGGGACCTCGTCGAGCGGTCCGGCGGTGTTGACCTCCACCGCCACCCCGGCCGCGACCACCTCGGCCACCAGGCGGTGAAGGTCGCCCAGGCCGGGCGCCGGCGCCCGCCCGTCGCTCTCCTCGGCGCTGCTCCTCAGCAGCCCGACCAGCCGGCGCATCTCCTGCAGGGCGTCCCGGCTCAGCCGCTCGACCGTGGCGAGCGCGGCGGCGGCCGCCGAGGGGTCGTCGGCGGCGACCATCCGCCCGGTACCGGCGTGCATGGCGACGACCGTCATCGAGTGGGCGACGACGTCGTGCAGCTCCCGGGCGATCCGCCGGCGCTCCTCGGACACCGCGTACCTCGCCAGCTCCTCCCGGGTGGCCGCCAGCTCGTCCGCCCTCCGGGCATGCTCCTCGGCGGCCAGGCGGGAGCGTTGGACGAGGTGGCCGAGCCACCAGGCGGCGCCGCCCATCACGGCATAGAAGACCACCGAGGGAAAGCCGGGAAACGCCGGCCCCACGCTGACCAGCAGGGCCACCGCAGCCACCCCCGAGGCGGCCGCGGCCTGAGAAATCCTCCCGGTCAGGGTCGTTCCGGCGCTGTACATGGCGAACAGCACCGCCGGGCCCAGCATGTAGGCCGGAAATCCGAGTGCCACGTAGGCAAGCGCCGTAGCGACCAGCGCGGTGAGCACGACGAGCGGGTAACGCCTGCGAACGATCGTCACGCCGCCGTGCAGCGCGGCGATGACCACGCCGGCCGACAGCCCGCCGGCGCCTCCCGCGACCTCCCGCTGGAGCATCACCGCCGCCATCAACGAGAAGGCCGCCACCACGAGGTCGACCGCCCGGTCGATCCAGGCTTTGCGGCGCTCCGGAGAGTGCGGCGCCGGGGCGGTCACTCGCGCTTCGCCTGCACCTCGGGGTGCCGGTCGAGCCAGGAGCGCACGAAGCTGCAGACCGGGACGATCGTCAGGTCACGGCGGATCGCCTCGTCGACCGCCGCCCGGACCAGGGCCGAGCCGACCCCCCGGCCCTCGATCGGCGCCGGGACCCAGGTGTGCACCATCAGGATGCGCCGGCCGTCAACCCGGTAGGCGAGCTCGGCGGTGTGGCCGTCGACCCGCGTTTCGAACCGGCCGGCCGGCTCGTCGTGCGACACCTCGAACATGGGGACCATGCAAGAGCATCGGCGCCGGCAATTCAAGCGCGCGGACTCGAAGGATTGACTCCGACCCCCGCACCCGGCAGGATGCCCGGATGGAAGCCGACCGGCAGTGGCCGCCGCTCCCGCTCGCCGAGTGGATGGGGACCCGGCAGACCCTTCACCGCTACACCCAGATCGTGGGCAAGGTGCGGATGGCCCTGGTGCCATTCCGCAACCACTGGTGGCACGTGACCCTTTACGTCGACACCCGGGGTCTGACCACCGGCCCGATGCCGCTGCCGGACGGCCGCAGCCTCGAGATCGCCTTCGACTTCGTCGAACACCGCCTGGTGACCACGACCAGCGACGGAGACCTCCGGTCGTTCGACCTGCGCCACGGGCTGGCGTGCGGAGACTTCTACGGACAGCTTTTCGGCATCCTGGAGGCGCTCGGGGTGGAGGTGGAGATCTACCCGGCACCCTACGACCTCGGCGGGCCCCTGCTGTCCGAGGACCGGGAGCACGACGCCTACGACGCCGAAGCGGTCGTCCGCTACTGGACGGTGCTGCGGCGGACCACCGACGTGCTGAACCGGTTCGCCGGGCGCTTCAACGGCAAGCAGAGCCCGGTGCAGCTGTTCTGGCACAGCTTCGACCTGGCGATGGCGCGGTACTCCGGGAAGCGGGCGCCGGAGCGGCCGGGCGCCGATCCGGTCACCGTCGAGGCCTACTCCCACGAGGTGATCGCATTCGGCTTCTGGCCCGGCGACGAGAAGGCCCCGGCTGCGTCGTTCTACTCCTACACCGCCCCGGCGCCGCCGGGACTGACCGAACAGGCGCTCAGTCCGGAATCGGCGTGGTGGAACGTCGAGGCCGGGACCGCCTACCTCTCCTACGACGACGTGCGGTCGGCCGGGGACCCGGAATCGACGCTGCTGGGTTTCTTCGAAAGCGCCTACTCCGCCGGCGCCACCCTGGCGGGCTGGGACCTGAAAGATTTCCGGTCGAACGCCCCCGCCTGATCACACGGGCGCAGCAGGGCAAGGGTTGAGGCGAGGCCCTAGTCGGCTACCTGGCTGACCTCGGTGACGTAGTAGCCGGCCGACGAGCCTCCGTCGACCCGGTAGATCGTGGCGCTCCCCTCGTAGTAGAAGTTGCACAGGTAGTGGTCGACGTCGTGGGCACACCCCTGGAACTCGGGTTCCGGACCGGTATAGGGCCGGGAGAACACCTCGTCCACCGCCTCGGGCTGGGCAAACTCCAGAGCGGCGGCACGATCGCCGGCCTTCCACGCTTCGAACAGGTGCAGGGCGGAGTCCTCAGGCCGGGTGAGCCGCTCCGGTTCGGACGGATCCGGAGGCGGAGAGAAGGTGGGAATCTCCGTCTGTTCTGGGGCGGCCGGCGTGGGACGGGTCTCGATCTGGGTGGCGCCGCCGCATCCGGCGGCGAACACCAGCAGGACGAGCGCAAATGCCGGCCCGGCCCGGTAGATCCGCGCGGGTTTCACCTTTCCACCCTCCCACAGCTGCTGGACGGTGGCAAAGAAAGTGCGACAATCCAACCAAGCGCACACCGCAACCGAAGGAGCACCTTATGGCGAACTGGAGATGCAACGACTGTGGTCTGGACATCCTCGAGGACGACGCATCCACCGAGGCGGAACCGTGCCCGCGGTGCGGCAAGGACATGACCCGGGTGGACGGTGTGGTCCTGAAGAACTTCGGTGGAGGCGGCTTTACGACGATGGAGGATAAGCGCGGTTAAAGCCCCGTCTTTCCCGACGTACCCTAATCGCTCAACAGCATCGTCAGGCCGGACACCTCGAACACCCGGCGCACCGCCGATGCATTCACTATGTTGAAGCTCCACCCCTGGTTCGCCGCCCTCTGGCTGGCGGCGATGCACATCCCGAGGCCGCTCGAGTCCATAAAGGTCAAGGCTTCCAGGTCCAGGGTTATCGTCTGGTGGCCCTCCGCCTCGGCGGCCGCCAGCTGGCGCTCCAGGATGTCGACCACCGAGATGTCCAGCTCACCGTGGACGTAGAGAAAGACCCCCTGTGCGGTCGGCTCGGATTTCACTACCAGGAGCGGCTCGGAACCCAATGTGCCCTCCGATCGGCGGGCGGCGTCGCCAGTTAAATGCTGGTCGCAACGGCAAGCAAAGTCAAGCCGAGCGACCGCGGCCGGGCCTCCACCACCTCGCAATTTCGAAGGTTGTAGCGGTTGGAAGCCGCATGCCTGGGTAATTCTTTTATGTCAAAAGCTCTATTGGGTCCGCAAAGGGGGAAGTCGGTGGCAGTGATCGAGATGGTGCCCGCCGACCGGGTATGCCTGAAGCTTCCGGCGGCTCTCACGGCCCTCGAGCAGGGTCGCCGGGCGGTGGAGCGCCATCTTTCGCCCGGCCTGCCGGCTCCGGATTTGGAGGCGGCCAAGATGGTCGTCACCGAGCTGCTCGCCAACAGCGTGAGGCACGCCAATCTCAGCCCCGACGAGAGCATCGACCTGATCGTCCACCGGTTTGACGACCTGGTTCGCATCGAGGTCCAGGACTCCGGGCCCTGTTTCGACTGCGTGCGTGAGCCGAGCGAAGCCGGCGGCCGCGGTCTGATGATCGTCGAGAAGCTCAGCCGCCGCTGGGGCCGCATGAAGTCGTGGAAGTGCCGGGTTTGGTGCGAGCTCGACGTTTCCCGCCCGAGCGTCGTTTAGCCGCTTAGCCGGGGGCCGCTAGGCCCTTCCCTCCCGCATTGCCGTCTGTCGCTCGAGCTCGGCGTTTACCTCTCCCCCGAGCATGATCGCGATCCCGGTCAGGTACAACCAGAACAGCAGGATCACCACGCTCGCCAGCGGTCCGTAGGTCTCGCCGTACTTGGCGAAGTTGCCGACGTAGACCGAGAAGGCGCCGGAGGTCAGCAGGAAGATGAACGCGCCGAGAAGGCCTCCCGGGCTCACCCACTTCCAGTTCGGCTGGTCCCGGTTGGGACCGACGTAGTAATAGATCGCAAGGAGCGTGATCACCGACACGATCAGGACCAGCCAGCCGAGGACCGACCAGATGACTCCGTCCGCCGCGAACAACGGACCGGACAGACCTCCCATGACTCCGGTGGCCACCACCAGCAGCAGGGCCACCGCCCGCTTCTTGAAGAACTTCCGGCTCTGCGGCACGTCGTAGGCGACGTCGAGCCCCTCCTGCAACGCGACCATCCCGGCGGTGGCACTGTAGAGCGCCAGCAGGATACCGATCGCTGCCGCGATCAGCGACGTTCCGCGGGAGGCCGCGGTGGCGGTCTCTATGGCCGTGGTGAGCAGCTCGCCGGCGCCTCCGGGAATCGTGGTCCCGATGGACTGGTTGATCGAGCCGAGCACCTGGGGGCCCAACCCTGCGAGGTGGATGAACCCGACCGCCGCAATGAGCGCCGGGAATATCGCCAGGAACCAGTAAAACGCCATGCCGGCGGCGATCAGCGTCACCCGATCCTGGGTGAACTCCTTGAACACCCGCCTGGCCGTGGCCTTGTAGTCACGGGCGGTGAGATCGAGCGGCGAGTCGGGGCCCCCGGTATCCCCGGTCTTGGTGGGGATCGGGTTGATCGGGGCGCCGAAGGCCGAGCCCCGTCCTGCGCTCTGTGACATGCGTACGTGGTACCCACAATCATTTCCGCTAATCGCTTGCCGGAATTGACTCCCCGACCGAGAGGAGTACCATGACGTTACTCACTGTTGCATCAATTGATGTCGAGGTCACGGAAGGAGAACGGCCATGGCGGCCAGGACCGAGGAGCTTCCCAAGCGTGCCGTCAAGAGGGTGGCTCCGGGGCCCAAGGGGTCACCGTTGCTCGGCTCCGCCCTGGCGCTCAAGAACGACATGCTGGGAACGGTGCACCGGGCGATGCTCGAGTACGGCGACGTTGTGCGCTTCACAGTCGGCCCTCCCGGGCGGTTCCAGGAGCAGGCGTTCGGCGTCTTCCATCCCGACCACATCCAGCACGTCCTCGCCGGCGGCGCCGGCCGCTACGAGAAGAACGACGGGGTTTACATCGAGCTGCGCCACCTGCTGGGCGACGGCCTGCTGACCAGCGAGGGCGAGGAGTGGAAGCGCCAGAAGCGCATGATCCAGCCGATCTTCACTCACCGGCGCGTCGCTTCGTACGTCCCGATGATGGCCGAGGAGACCGCGGCCACCGTTGAGCGGTGGGCGCCGAAGGCGTCCTCCGGGGAGGCCGTCGACCTGAGCGACGAGATGGCGCGAGTCACCCTTTCGGTCGTCGGCAGGGCTCTGTTCGGCGCCGACGTCGATAGTGCGATTCCGGTCATCCGCCGGGCGGTGCCCTACCTCAGCGAGCGGGCGATCCAGCGCGCCATCTTCCCGCTGGCGATCCCCGAGGACTGGCCGACTCCCGGCAACCGCAAAGCGCTGCGCTACCAGCAGGGGCTCTACGACGTGGTCGACGAGCTGATCGCCGCCCGGCGGTCCAACCCGGCCGAGGGCGAGGACCTGCTGGGCCTGCTCATCAAGGCCACCGATCCGGAGAACGGGCAGCGGCTGGACGACCGGGAGGTCCGCGACCAGGTGCTGATCTTCCCTCTCGCCGGCCACGAAACCACCGCCACCTCGTTGACCTTCACCCTTCACCTGCTGGGCCAGAACCCCGAGATCCAGGGCCACCTCCACACCGAGGTCGACCGGGTGCTCGAGGGCCGCAGCGACCCGACGCTCGAGGACGTGCGGGCGCTTCGCTACACCACGATGGTGATCAAGGAGGCCATGCGCCTGTACCCCGCGGCCTACGGCATCCCCCGGTACTGCAAGTCCGGCGACACGATCGGCGGCTACGACATCCCCGCC
>DATABX010000102.1:0-1641 GCA_036259335.1 Actinomycetota bacterium | reverse complement strand
CCACCGGTGGTGCGAGCCGGCCGTCATCCGAACCCTCGCTGCCGGTCACGAGCCCTTGCCCACCCGGACCTCCTGCAGGACCCAGGTGTTGCCGTCCGGGTCGGCGAAGTCGGCGAACGATCCGTAGTCGGCGTGGTCGGGGTCGACTCCGGGCACCCACCGGCCGTCCTTCATGTGCCGGATGTCGCTAACCTCGACCCCCCTCGAGACCAGGTCCGCGCGGGCCGCCTCGATGTCCTTCACCACCAGGTGGGTGCCCCGGTAAGAGCCGGCCGGCGCATCGGTGATGCCCTTGCCCACCGATATCGAGCACGCCGAGCCCGGCGGGGTCATCTGGACGACCCGAAAGGCGTCGCCGGCGCTGAAGTCGACATCCTCGGTGAACCCGCACCTGGTGGTGTAGAAAGCCTTGGCCCGGTCGACGTCCGACACCGGGACCAGCACCAGCTCGAGCTTGAAATCCATTTTGCAACTCCTTTCGTCGGTTGCGACGTTGACAGAAAGTGAAACGCCGGAGCGACCCCGAACTCATCGCTGGTCCGATGATCTTTTCTGAAAACGGGGTTCAATGAGGACCATGACGGGAGATGGCACCTGATGCTGGCGGCCGTGGTCGACCTGCTGGCGTGCCCGCTCTGCGGCGAGCCCCTGACCGAGACGTACGGCGCTCTCCGTTGCCCGCAGGCCCACTCGTTCGACCTCGCCCGCCAGGGGTACGTCACCCTTTTCGGCGGGGGTGGAAGCAAGGTGGCGGGCGACTCCGCGGCCATGGTCGCCGCTCGAGACCGTCTGCTCTCGGCCGGCCACTACGCTCCGTTGACCGCGGCGCTGGTCGAGGCGGCGACGCGGGCGCCCGACGGGCCGATCCTGGACCTCGGGGCCGGCACGGGTCACCACCTGGCGGCGATGCTCGACGCCGCGCCCGGCCGGATCGGGGTGGCGGTGGACGCCTCCAAGTACGCCGCCCGCAGGGCGGCCCGGGCACACTCCCGGCTGGGAGCGGTGGTGGCCGACACCTGGCGGCAGGTGCCGGTGCTCTCCGGGGTGATCGCTCTTGCGACCTGCGTCTTCGCTCCCCGCAACGGCCCGGAGATCGCCCGGGTGCTGGTCCCGGACGGCGCGCTGTTGGTCGTCACCCCGGCCGCCGAACACCTGGGCGAGCTCGTGGAGCGCCTGGGACTGTTGAGGGTCGACGCCCGAAAACAGCAGCGGCTGGCCGGCGCCCTGGAGCCCCACCTGGAGTTGGTGGGACGTACGCCACTTAGCTGGAAGCTGAGCCTGTCGCACGGGGATGCGGAAGCCCTGGTTGCCATGGGGCCGTCGGCGCACCACCTCGATCCGGCCGGGCTGAAAGCCGAGATAACCAGCCTCGGCGAGCCGGTCTCCACCACCGCCTCGGTGGTCGTCTCGGTTTACCGCCGCGCCCGGCCGGACGGCGCCTGACGGCAGGAAGCTCGGCCAGCGTACGTCCCCGGGCGCAACACCGTCCTCTGACTACCCCTGCCGGCGCACCCCAAGACACTTCGCTCGCATGGCGACTCGGACCCTTCGCCGGTCCATAGTTTTCGGGTCACCGAGTGAAGGAGGTCAAGATGGTAGTGAGCACCGCTTCGAGCATCCTGGCGGCGGGCCACGCCGGCG
>DATABX010000101.1:0-3972 GCA_036259335.1 Actinomycetota bacterium | reverse complement strand
GAGACCATGGCGGTCGCCGCACCGGCGGTCGGAGTGGAGCGTGAGGCGTAGGTGCCCATTCCGAACGGGGTGTTGTCGGTGTCGCCGTGCTGGACCAGGATGTCCCGGGCCGGGATGCCGGTCTCGTGAGCCACGATCTGGGCGAACGTGGTCTCGTGGCCCTGACCCTGGGTCTTGGAGCCGATCTTGAGCACTGCCTTGCCGGTCGGGTGGACCCGCAGCTCCGCCGAGTCGAACATCTTGATGCCGATGATGTCGTACTCCCGGGAGTTGCCGGCGCCCACGGGCTCGGTGAAGCAGGAGGTTCCGATGCCCAACAGGCGCCCCTGCTGCCTTGCGGCCAACTTCTCCTTCTGGAACGAGTGGTACCCGATCTGCTCCATCGCGATGTCCAGGGCGGCCTCGTAATCGCCCGAGTCCATCAGGAACCCGAAGCAGGTCCGGTACGGGAACTCGTCCGGCTGGACGAAGTTCAACCTGCGGAACTCGGTCGGGTCCATGCCCATGTCGTAGGCCGCGTTCTGGATCAGCCGCTCCTGGAAGAACAGGGCCTCGGTGATCCGGAACGAGCACCGGTAGGCGACGCCTCCGGGGGCCTTGTTGGTGTAGTGCCCCTGGGCGGTCATGTAGCCGACCGGGATCTTGTAGGACCCGGTGCAAGAGTGGAACAGACCGATCTTGAACTTGGTCGGCTGGGCGTCCGAGAAGAACGCGCCGTTGTCGGTGTCGGCGTGGTACCGGGCGCCGAGGATCCGGCCGTCTTTGTCCATGGCCAGCTCGCCGTGGATGTACATGTCACGGGCGTAGCCGGTGGAGATCAGGTTTCCGGTCTTGTCCTCGATCCACTTCACCGGCCGGCCGATGACCACCGACGCCAGGGTGGCGCACACGTAGCCCGGATAGACCGGAACCTTGTTGCCGAACCCCCCGCCGAGGTCGGGTGCGATGACCCGGATCTTGTGCTCGGGAAGCTCGGCCACGATGGCGACCGCGGTACGGATGATGTGCGGGGCCTGGGTGGTCAGGTAGATCGTCAGCTTCTCGGTCTCGGGCTTGTAATCGGCTATCACCCCGCAGTTCTCGATCGGACAGGGGTGCGACCTCGGGTAGAACAGGTCGAGCTTGCTGATCTTGTGGGCGTTGGCGAAGGCCCGGTCGGTCCCGTCCTTGTCACCGACGTTCCAGGTGTAGCAGATGTTGTCCTTCTGGCCTTCCTTGTCGTCCCGGACCAGGGGCGCTCCGGGAGCGACCGCCTGCATCGGGTTGACGATGGCGGGAAGCGGCTCGTACTCGACGTCGATCAGCTCGCAGGCGTCCTTGGCGATGTAGGGGTCGTCCGCCACGACGAACGCCACCTCCTGACCCTGGAACCGCACCTTGTCGGTGGCGAGCACGGCCTGGGTGTCGTACGACAGGGTCGGCATCCAGGCCAGGTTGTGCTGAGCGGCGAACTCACCGGTGATAACCAGGTGGACGCCGGGAACCATCCATGCCCGGGAGTAGTCGATCGACACGATCCGGGCGTGTGCCAGCGGGCTGCGGAGCAGCTCGCCGTGAAGCATGCCGGTGAGCTTGAAGTCGTCGACGTAGTTGCCCTTGCCGACAATGAGCCGCCCGTCCTCTACGCGACGGCGGCTGGCACCCAGCCCACCAATCTCTATCTCGTCAACTGCCATTGCCTCAACTGCCTCCTTACCTCGCCGGCCTGTCTCGGTTGACCCGTCTACCTCCTGGTTCCAGCCGGCGTATTCCGATGTTCCTACTTGGGGGTGCTGCCGATTAGTCAAGGTCCTCGGGGGCGCACGGAGAGGCATGGCGAAGAAAGCCGCCTCTCGACGGCGCAGATTGTGCAAGGTCCTGCCGGCCTGCGATCGAAACCGGCGATGCTGCGGTTAACCGCTGAGGGAAGGCCCTTCATCGGTTCCCGCCCGGTACGTCAGTTGCTTGGTGTTCATCTCGTCAATCAAAAAAGGTACACAAAAGGTCTCGTGCGGCCGTGGTCGGCTGCAACCCAATTGCATTCAAGAAGAATTATACGAATCCGGGATTCTTAATCGCGTTGCATCACTCGGCGCCTTTGCGACCGAAATTTCAGCAGATCCGGGGCAGCGGGTCCCCTATCAGCATGTCCATGATCCGGGTTCCGCCGAACGCGGTGTTGACCAGAACCAGGCCCTCGGGCTGGTCCTGGACCTTGCCGATCAGCGCCGCGTTCTCGCCGCCGGGCGTCGCCCGCATCGCCGCCAGGGCGGCCTCGGAGCTGCCCGGCGCCACGAAGGCGAGAAGCTTGCCCTCGTTGGCGACGTACATCGGGTCGATGCCCAGGATCTCGCACGCACCGCGCACGGGGCCGTTCACCGGGACCGCCTCCTCGTTCAACACCACCCCCACGCCGGCGTCCTGCGCGATCTCGTTCAGAACGGTCGCCACTCCGCCGCGGGTGGGATCCCGCATCACCCGCAGGTCGGCGCCGCAGGCGTCGATCAACGCCGCGACGATCGGCCACACCGAAGCGGTGTCCGACTCCACGTCGGCGTCCAGCTCAAGCTCGCCCCGGGCCAGCATGATCGCGGTGCCGTGGTCCCCGATGGTGCCCGAGACCAGGATGTGGTCCCCCGGCTTGACGCTGGATGACGACAGGTTCACCTTCGGGTCCCGCACTCCGACCCCCGACGAGATGATGTACATGCCGTCGCACTTGCCCCGCTCGACCACCTTGGTGTCGCCGGTGACGATCGGCACGCCGGCCTTGCGGGAGGCCTCGGCCATAGCGGCGACCTGCTCGCGCAGGACGTCGGCGTTCAGACCTTCCTCCACGACGAACGCGGTCGACAGGCACAGCGGCCGGGCCCCCGACACCGCCAGGTCGTTGATTGTGCCGTTGACCGCCAGCTCGCCGATGCACCCGCCGGGGAAGGTCAGCGGCTTGACCACGTAGCCGTCGGTGCTGAAGTTGAGCAGAGTGCCGTTGACGTCGAGTTTTGCGGAGTCGGACAACTCGGCCAGGGCGTCGTTGGCGAACGCCGTGGCGAACAGGCCCTCGACCAGCGTGTGGGTGGTCTTGCCGCCCGCGCCGTGGGCCATGGTGATGTGATCGTCGCGGAACCGGGCCTTCAGCTTGCGCTGCCGCTCGATGCGCGCGAGTACCTCTTCCTCCAGGTCGGGCACTTCAGTTGTTCCTTCCTATCGGGACTTGGTTCAGGCGTCCGCCCGGGCCCGGGACTTGGCGAACCGGCCGAAGTTGTAGTACGCCGCACAGGCGCCCTCGGACGACACCATGCAGGTGCCGATCGGGGTCTCCGGCGTGCAGGCGGTTCCGAACACCTTGCACTCCCAGGGCTTGATGACGCCCTTCAGGACCTCGCCGCACTGGCAGGCCTTCGGGTCGGCCACCCGGACGCCCGGGGTTGCGTACCTGAGCTCCGCGTCGTACTCGGCGTAGGCGTCGGAAAGCTTCAGGGCGCTCTGCGAGATGAAGCCGAGCCCCCTCCACTCGAAGTACGGGCGAAGCTCGAACACCTCCTGCAGTACTTCGAGGGCCCTCATGTTGCCCTCGAACGGGACCACCCGGCCGTACTGGTTCTCGACCTCCGCCCGCCCGTCCTGCAACTGCTGCATGATCATCAGGATCGACTGCAGAAGGTCGAGCGGCTCGAAGCCGGCCACCACGATCGGCGTGCCGTAGTCCTTGCAGATGAACTCGTAGGGGCGGGCGCCGACTACGGTCGACACGTGCCCCGGGCCGATGAACGCGTCGAGCCGGAGGTCGGGCGACTCGAGCAGCGCCTTGAGCGGCGGCACGATCGTCACGTGGTTGCACATCACCGAGAAGTTCTTGATCCCCTCGGCCTTGGCCCGCATTAGGGTGAGGGCGGTGGAGGGAGCGGTGGTCTCGAACCCGACCGCGTAGAACACGACCTCACGGTCCGGGTTGGCGACCGCCATCTTCTGGGCGTCGAGCGGCGAGTAGAC
>DATABX010000100.1:0-4945 GCA_036259335.1 Actinomycetota bacterium | reverse complement strand
CCTGGTGGACACCTTCGGGGCCGAGAGGTACTGGGAGTTCTACCGCACCTACGCCGAGGTGCCGGCCGCCGAGCTTTACGAGCGGCTGCCGGTGAACACGACCGGGCCGGAAGGCGACGAGGCGATCGAGGAGCTGGCCGTGAGCACCACCGGCGCGTCGCTACAGCGCCTGTTCGACCTGGACCAGGGGACCCTGGACCGGGCGGTCAGGGAGTGGATGGCGGCCGAGATCGCCTGAGTCGGCGGTTAGGGGTTCGGGAATCCCGGGTACAAACCGAGCCATGCGACGTGTTCAGTCAAAATCGCGCACCCACGACGCCGACCCGGCCCGGGACGAGTCGTTCCGGGAGATCCTGGCCGAGGCGATCGAGATCGCCGAGCGCAGCGACGTCCCCTACCTGGTGGGGGGCAGCCTGGCGTCCAACACCTGGGGGCGGCCGAGCCGAACCGGCGACGTGGACCTGATCATCGACCCGCGTTCGGCCAAACCGCTGCTCAGGGCGTTCGAGGAAGCCGGCTACACCCCGGAGGAGACCTACCCCCAGTGGCTGTTCAAGGCCCGCAAGGACGGCATCACCGTCGACCTGATCTTCGAGATGGCCGGCCCGCTGTACCTGGAGCCGCAGATGATCGAGCGCGGCTCCAAGGTCGAGATCCTGGGGACCAAGCTCTGCCTCATCAGCCCCGAGGACTTCGTGCTCAGCCAGGCGATGGCCCTCAAGGAGGACACCGCGGTCTACTGGTTCAACGCCCTCGGCGTCATCGCCCGGCAGGACCTGGACTGGGAGTACCTCATCGACATGGCGCAGCGGGGTCCCCGCCGGTTCCTGGCGCTGCTGCTGCTGGCCCAGGCCGAGGACCTGCCGGTCCCCGACTCGGTCATCCGCCGCATCTTCGAGAACACGTTCGCCGAGCAGGAGTGAGCTGTACCGAGTACGACGCCGAGAAGCTTCGATCCGAGCTGGCGCGTGACGACCGGGTGAACGAGCTGGGGATCGAGGTCAGCATCTCGAACGGAAAGGCCTTTCTGCACGGCAAGGTTGCCACGCCGGAGCGGCGGGATGCGGTGACGGAGGTGGCGGAGGAGGTCCTGCCGGGGTGCACGATCGTCAACGAGGTGACCGTCACCCCCATGTCCAAGCCCAACATGGAGAACCTTTGATGATCCGGATCGCGGCGGTGGGCGACGTTCACTTCGGCGACGACTGCGCCGGGTGCCTGACGCCGCACTTCGAGTCGATGGGCCGGGACGCCGACGTCCTGCTGCTCGCCGGCGACCTGACCAAGCACGGCCTGGCCGAGGAGGCGGCGGTCCTGGCCAACGAGCTGAGAGAGGCGCCGGTTCCGGTAATGGCGGTGCTCGGCAACCACGACTACCACTGCGATGCCGAGGACGAGATCCGCGCGGTGCTCGAGGGCGCCGGGGTGACGGTGCTGGAGGGCGAGTCGGCGCTGCTGAACATCCGTAACGAGACCCTCGGCGTAGTGGGCACCAAGGGGTTCGGAGGCGGGTTCGCCGGCGCCTGTGGCACCGAGTTCGGCGAGCCGGAGATGAAGGCGTTCATCCGCCACACCAAGAACCTGGCCAGGACGCTCCTCGACCAGCTGACGGCCATGGACGCCGACTACAAGATCGCGCTGCTCCACTACTCTCCGGTCGAGGACACCCTGGTCGGCGAGCGCCTGGAGATCTACCCGTTCCTGGGCAGCTACCTGCTGGCCGAGGCCATCGACGCGGCCGGCGCCGACCTTGCCATCCACGGGCACGCCCACGGCGGCAGCGAGAAGGGGGTCACCGCCGCGGGGACCGAGGTACGCAACGTCGCCCAGCCCATGCTGGGCCGGCCCTACACGGTTTACCGCCTCGGCGCCGGAGCCGGCCAGAAGTAACCTCCCGAATCCCCGCGAAAACCGCCCTCCGGAGCGAAACGGTGGCAGACTCGAAATCCCCGCGAGACCACGGTCCGGGATTCGATCGGCAAATCTGTTTAGGACTTAATGGCCCACGTACTCCATCGGTCGGCGCCCCGGCGGCTGAAGCGCATGCTTCGGGCGCTCGCGCTGGTCGCAGCCAGCCTGCTGCTGTTCGGCGCCGCCGGCACCCGCCCGGCGATCACGGTGGCGGTCAACGGCCGCACGATCACCGTGTTCGATCGGACTCCCCTCGGACAGGCGATGCGCTTCGCCGGCGTCGACGTCCGGGACGGCGTCCTGTACTCGGCGGGCGAGCACCGCCCCCTGGACCGCCACTATCACGAGCCCGGGTTGTTCGTTGACGGCGCCGCCGCCCGGCGGTCGACCCCGCTGCGGCAGGGCGCTCGGGTGCGGGCGGAGGACGGCCCGGACGCGGTCGAATCGGTGGAGATCTCCAAGGTGGTGGTGCCCTCCGGGCTACCCGAGGTCGAGCACCGCTTGTGGAACCCCGGTCAGAACGGGATCGAGGAGGTGACGAAGGGCGCCCGCAGCGGCGAGGTCCTCAGCCGGGTTACCGCTCTGCCGGTGGTGCATGCGGCCGCCGAGGCGCAGCCACTGGTGGCGCTGACCTTCGACGACGGCCCCGACCCCCGGTGGACGGTGCCGATTTTGGAGAACCTCCAGCGGGAGGGGATTCAGGCGACCTTCTGCGTCGTGGGAAGGCAGGCCCGCAAGTACCCCGAGCTGATCACCCGGATCGTGGCCGAGGGGCACGTGCTGTGCGATCACACCGAGACCCACCCCGAAGGCCTCAAGGCCATGTCGAGCTCCGAGATCGACGTCGAGGTCGGCTCGCCCTCGTTCTTCCTGCGCACGATCTCGGGAGTCCAACCGGCGTTCTTCCGGGCGCCCGGGGGAAGCATCAACGACAAGGTGGTCCGGGCCGCCCACCTTCGGGGCATGCGCATGCTCGCCTGGTCGGTCGACCCGCGAGACTTCCGTGGCGGCTCCCCCGCCGAGATCCAGCGGCGGGTGATGGAGGAGGTGAAGCCCGGGTCGGTGATACTGCTGCACGACGGGGGCGGCATCCGCTCCGACACCGTTGCCGCCCTGCCGGGATTGATCACCCAGCTGCGGGCGGCCGGGTACGGCTTCCGGACGCCTTAGCGGCTACTGGCCGACGTCGGTCTCCTCGACCGGGGCGCCGTCGGGCGAGGGCTCGGCCAGCCCGTGGAACGGGGCGACGTAGTCGCCGAACCGGCCGAGGACCGAACGCGGCGCTTTGACCGTCAGGCGCCATCCGTCCTCGGCGGCGGTCTCCGCCTGCACCTCGCCCAGCTCGTGAAGCTGGCTCCGGATCTCGCCTGAGTCGTAGGGGACCACGAACTCGGCGATCGTCTGGGAGGCCGCCAGACGCTGGGCGACCGCCTCCAGCAGCTCCTCCAGGCCCTCGCCCTTTAGTGCCGAGATGAACAGCGCGTCGGGAAACTGGCTCTGCAGCCGGCGGCGGGCATCGCCGTCCAGGCCGTCCGACTTGTTCATCGCCAGGATCCGCGGCACGTCGCCGGCGCCGATCTGCATCAGAACCTCGTCGACCGCCCGGATGTGGTCCCGGGGGTCGGGCTGCGAGGCGTCGATGACGTGGAGCAGCAAGTCGGCGTGGATCGTCTGCTCCAGCGTCGACTTGAACGCTTCGACGAGCTGGTGGGGAAGCTTCCGGACGAATCCGACGGTGTCCGTCAGCACCGCCTGCCGGCCGTCGGGGAGCTCGAGCTTGCGGGAGACCGGATCAAGCGTAGAAAAAAGCTTGTTCTCCACGAGCACCCCGGCACCGGTGAAGGCGTTGAGCAGCGTGGACTTGCCGGCGTTGGTGTAGCCGACCAGGCTGATCTGCTGGGCGCCGACCCGCTGGCGCTGGCGGTTCTTCACCTTGCGGGTCCGCTCGACCTCCTTGAGCTCCTCCTTGACCTTTTTCAGGCGGCGGGAGATGGCCCGGCGGTCGATCTCGAGCTTGGTCTCTCCGGGCCCCCTGGTTCCCAGGCTCGGCCCGGCGGCTCCTCCGCCGCCTCCGGAACCGCCGATCCGGCTCATGACCTCACCCCAGCCGCGCAGCCGGGGAACCATGTAGTTGATCTGCGCCAACTCCACCTGCAGCTTGCCTTCGGCGGAGTGGGCGTGCTGGGCGAACACGTCGAGGATCAGCCCGGTCCGGTCGATAATCTTCAGCGCGTCGGGCGCCAGCGGGTTGACGCCGGCGACGTCCTCCAGGTTGCGCCCCTGGGCCGGGTGGAGCTCGTCGTCGAAGACGATCGCGGTGGCCTTCAACTGGCGAGCCCGCTCGACGATCTCCTGGGCCTTGCCCTTGCCGACGTAGGTCGCCGGGTCCGGCGACGGACGCGACTGGAGAAACCGGTCCACCGTCTCCGCCCCTGCGGTGGCGGCCAGCTGGGCCAGCTCGTCGAGGGACTCCATGCCCTCCTCCACGTCGGCCTGCGAGCGGACGACGCCGACCAGCACCACCCGCTCGGTGCGGTCCGCGGAGCTCAAGGCTTCCCCTTCATCGCTTTGACCACCCGTTCCATCCCCTCGTCGAGCCTGTCGTCGGCAAGGGTCAACGAGAACCGCACGAAGCCCTCGCCGAAGTGTCCATACCCGGACCCGGGGGCGACAACCACGCCGACCTCGTCCAACAGGAACTGGCAAAAGCCCACCGAGGTCTGCCCCTCGGGCACCGGCACCCACACGTAGATCGCGCCCTTGGGGGCCTTCACGTCGATGCCGGAGGCGTTCAGTGCGTCGACCACCACGTCCCGGCGCCGCTTGTACACCGCGATGTTCTCGGCGATGCAGTCCTGCGGCCCCTCCAGGGCGGTGATGCCGGCCCGCTGCAGGGCGTTGAAGATCCCGGAGTCGATGTTGGTCTTGACCCGGCCGATGGCCTCGATGGCCGGTGCGGCGCCGACCACCCAGCCGACCCGCCAGCCGGTCATGTTGTAGGTCTTGGACAGCGAGCCGAACTCGATCGCGGTCT
>DATABX010000099.1:0-13067 GCA_036259335.1 Actinomycetota bacterium | reverse complement strand
GGCAGTCACCGAGCGCCCGGGCCGACTGCAGGGTTTGGATGTGGCCGGTGTGGAGCAGGTCGAAGCAGCCTCCGGTGGCAACCACGGTGCCTCCGGTCGCTTTGACCCGCCCCGCCATCCGCCTGGCAGCTTCCAGGCCGGACGCCGGTTTGCCCTCGGGCGGCGGCTCGGTGGCCGGCAGCTTTAGGAATCGGAACCGGCTGATGCCGCCGCCGGCGACGTACGCCGACGCAGTCTCCACTGCGATCTGCACTGCCTCGGAGGGCAGCGCCCCGTTTTCCAGGGCAACCGCGGCCGCGCTGGAGAACCGGTCGCCGGCGCCGCACGTGTCCCCGGAAGCCGGCTGTGCCGGGAAGACCATCGGCGGGGCGGCGTCGCTCCCCACCAGCAGGGCACCCTTGGCCGACATCGTAACCGCCACGTTGGATGCCTCCCAGAGGTCCTTCAAGGTCCGGGCACGCTCGGTCCAGGCGGCGAGCGAGTCGCCCTCGACGCCCGGCGCGAACCTGTTGGCCTCCGATCCGTTGGGGGTCGCCAGCCGGGTCTTGGGAACCGGTGGGGCCCCGAGCGGGTGGGGGTCCCACACGATCGGCGTGGCGCCGGCCAGCTGCTCCAGGGCCTCCCGAAGCTCCGGAAGCGAGGTCATTCCCCGCCCGTAGTCGGCCACCAGGATGGCGCCGGCCGAGCCCAGAGCGGAGCGGGCATGCGAGAAAGACGGTTCGATGCAGCCCCTTACATCGCACCCCCGGTCGAGCCGGCAGATCACCTGTCCTCCCGCCCTCACTCTGATCTTTTGAGGAGTGGGGCCGTCCAGCCTCAGGCCGATCAGCTCCACTCCGGTCTTCGCAATCAACTCGCGGAGCCGGTCGCCGGCGTCGTCGGCGGCTATCGCCGTCACCAGCACCACCTCGGTCCCCGCCGCCCGGGCCATGGCTGCGGCCAGCGCCGCCCCGCCCGGCCGGGGTTTCTCCTGGAGCCGGTCCAGCACCGGCGCCGGAGCGTCGGGGGCCAGGCGGCCGGCCCGGCCGTCCAGGTCGATGTCCAGCAGCGAGTCGCCCACCACCACCAGCGGCGCGGTCATCGAACGACCTCCGCCAGCACGCGGTCCCAATCGGTGAGGAAGCGGGTCAGGCCGAAGCGTTCCAGCGCCACCTCCCGGGCCGCCTTCCCGCACGCCCGGGCGTACTCGGGGTCGCCGGCGAAGTCCTTCACCGCCCGCACCAGCCGGTCCACGTTCGTCGAGATGACGCCCGCCTCCGGCGGCACCGCCTCCACCGCTTCGGTCGTGGCCAGTGCCACCACCGGCATGCCGAGATGCATGGCCTCGATGAGGGAGAGGCCCAGCGAGGTCCACCGGCAGGTATGCAGGTACACCCGCCGCCGCCCCATCTGTCGGTGCAGCGCGTCCTGCTTCAGGTTCTCGTACCCCCCGAGCTCTGCCACCCCCATACCGAACAGGTCGAGCGGGGCGGCGGCTGCGAATCGCTCCAGCAGGTCGGTGCCGGTCACCCGGGCCCTGCGGACCGGCTCGTTGACCACCACGGCGGCGTGGGGCAGCTCGCCGGTGTAGAGGTGGCCGGGGTCGACGATGCCGTGGCTGATCACCCGGGTCGGCAGGTCGCCGCAGTCCCAGAACAGGTCGTTGAAGTGGGTGACGTGGACCACGCTCAGGCCGGCGCGGCCGGCGGCGGGGTGCTTCATCTCGTTGATCCGGCCCTGGGGCGCGTTGTGCTCCAGGTAAACCGCGGGTAGGTCGATGCCGGGCCGCCTGCCCAGCCACTCGGCGCAGAGATCGAGCTCCTCCGGCCGCTGCAGGATCACCAGGTCGAAATCAGCATCCGCCAGTTCCGCCGGTGGAAGCTCCTTTACCGACGCCGGCCAATCCCAGGTCCGGGCGCGGCCGCGGCCGTCCGGTCCCCGGTCGGGCAGGACCGGGACGAGGTACTCGTGGCTGCCCTGCACGAACGCCGTGGTCCACGAGCCGTGGACGTGCCAGAGCAGGATCCTCATACCGGCACCTCGGCTTCCGCGCCCGCTCGCTCCGGCCCCCGGTTGCGGCTCAGCAGCTCGGTCACCGCCGCCACGACCTCGTCGGGCCGGACGGAGCTCAGGCAGGGGTGGCCGGGATACGGGCACCGCTTGGCCCGGCAGCCGGCGCAGGGTATCTGCTGGTCGCCCAGCAGCACCTGCGGCACGTCCCACGGCCGCCAGCGGGCGGCCGGAACGGTCGGGGCGAACAGGCTGACCACCGGCGTGCCGACGGCGGCCGCCAGATGCGCCGGGCCGGTGTTGGCGACCACCACCACCCCGGCACCCTCCAGCACGCGGGCCAGCCGGGCGAACGACAGCTTGCCGCCCAGGTCCACGACCGCCTCGCTCGGGGCACCGCAGACCTGCGCGGTTAGGCCGCTCTCCTCCGGCCCGCCGGTGACCACCACGTTGTGCCCCTCGCGAACCAGCTTGCGGACGAGCTCGGCGTGGAGCTCCGGCGCCCAGGCGCGGGCGGGGACCGAGGCCCCCGGATGGACTACGACGTACTCGGACCACCGAATGGGGTTGTCCTCGGTGGCCGGGCGGATCCGCATCTGTCCGAAGTCCCCGGGAGGCAGCGAGTAGCCGAGCGTGCCCGCCAGCGACAGCGCCCGCTCGACTTCGTGAAGGTCGTCGTCGACCCGGTGGCGCACGTCGAGCAGCGAGCCCGGGTAGTCCTCGCAGATCGCAGCCACTACCGGGACCCCGGCCAGCCGGAGCAGCAGGGCCGCAGGAAGCGGGCTCTGGTGGAACGAGGTGAAGATCACCGCCTGGTCGAAGGTCCGGCTTCGGATGGTCTCGACCAGGGCCATCGTCGACCCGGGATCCAGAGGTTTCGGTTCCGGGTCTATCCAGCAGGCTTCGAACTGAAGGATCTCCTCCGGCCCGACCAGAAGCTCGGCCGCGGCCCGGCCGCGCGGCCCGCACAGCACTGTCACCCGGGCGGAGGTTGCGATCGCCCTGATGGCCGGCCCCGTGAGCAGCACGTCGCCCGCACTGTCCAGGCGGACGGCCAGCACCCGCCGGCGGCTCACCGGCTTTGACCTCCCAGCAGCATGTCCACTGCGGTGCCGAGGTCGGGAGCCACCCTGGGTGCGCTGCGGATCTCCTCCGGGAGGGTGACTTCCGTGGGCACCAGGATCGCGGTGGCGCCCGCGCCCAGCGCTGCCTGGACGTCGGAACCGATGTCGCCGATCACCACGCACCGGTCGGCGGGCACGTCGAGCAGGCGGGCGGCCTTCCGGATCATCCCGGGCGCCGGCTTGCGGCAGTCGCAGGCGTCGGCGGGCCCGTGGGGGCAGATCAACCAGGGGCCGAGCGGTCCCAGCTCCTTCTCGATCCGTTGGTTGACCCGCTCGACCTGCTCCAAGGTCAACGTGCCGCGCGCGATGCCGCTCTGGTTGGACACGACGGCCAGCGGCACGCCGGCCCGGCGCAGGCGGTCCAGCGCCTCGCGGGCGCCCGGCTTCGGCAGGACCCGTTCCGGGTCCCCGTTGTAGGGCACGTCCTCCACCAGGGTGCCGTCCCGGTCCAGCAGCACGGCAGCCGGCAACCGGTCCCGGCGGAAACCGTGGCGGGCCAGGCCGAGTCCCGCGTGCAGTGTCGCCGCGGCGGGGAGCACGGCGCTGGTGACCGACATCTTCCAGACCTCGGCCGGCGTCCGGGGACCGGGCAGGATGCGAGCCAGCGCGAACTCGGTGGTGCCGGCCACCCAGGCAGCCCCGCCCAGCCGGGCCAGCGCCGGCTTGCCGGCTATCAGACCGGCCACCCCGGCCGCCCCGGCGGCGGAGACGGCCAGGTGCCGGAGGAGCCGGCCGGCGGGCGCGGAGGCGGCCTGCCGCCACCCCGGCCCGTGGATCCGGCGCATGAGCAGGTTGTCGGCGTTCCCCGCCTGAAGCTTGACGCTGGTCCAGAACCGGTCGGGCCCCGGCGGGTGGAGGACCGTCCGGCTCCCCCGGACGATGCGGTACCCGGCTCGAACCACCCGGAGCCCGAGGTCGGCGTCCTCCCGATAGGCGCGCCGGAACCTGGTGTCGAAGCCGCCGGCCCGGGCGAGCACCTCCCGCCGGTAGGCAAGGTCGGCGGTGGCCCACATCGCGGTCTGCAGCCCGGCGACGTTGCGCTCCCAATCGGTGGGCTTCCGGCTGTCCGGCAGCGGGACGACGATGTTCCCCTGCACGCCGGCGACCGGCTCCGGAGCCGACGCCAGGTCGGCCGCCAGGCGCTCCAGCCAGTCCGGCTCGACCTCGACGTCGTCGTCGAGAAACGCCACCCACTGGGCGGTCGCCGCTCGCCAGCCGGCGTTGCGCGCCGCCGCGGGACCCCGTCCCGGGCCCTCGAGGATGTTCGCCGGCCACGCCGGCCCGGGCCCCAGCGACAGGGGCGCCGACGGGTCCCGCCGGTCGTCGACCACGATCAGCCTTTCGGGGGCCGGCCCCGCCGACCGGGCGAGCGAGGCGATCAGCCTCTGGAGGCTCGGGCGGCCGATGGTCGGGATGACTATGTCGAAGGTCGGGCCGGTCATCTTGCGGTCAAGGTGTGCCGGCGAATTACGAAGGGGCCGATAGCCAGCAGGTCGACCGGCGCCGAGCCGAAGCACTCCAGCGCATCGCGGGGCGAGTCGACCATCGGCCTCCCCGCGGTGTTCAGGCTGGTGTTGACCAGGACCGGCAGGCCGGTACGGGCCTCGAACTCGCGCAACAGCGCCGCCACCAGCGGCTCGCCGGCCGGGTCGACGGTTTGGACCCGGGAGGTCCCGTCGACGTGGACCACCGCCGGGATCCGGTTGCGCCAGGCCTCCCGCACCCGGTGGGTGAACAGCATGTACGGGCTGGGGAACGGTCCGTCGAAGACGTCGGACGCCCGCTCCGCCAGCACCATCGGGGCCACCGGCCGGAACTCCTCCCTTCCCTTGATCCGGTTCATGCGATCCAGGTTCTCCGGACGCGCCGGGTGCGCCAGCAGGCTGCGGTGCCCGAGGGCCCGGGGGCCGAACTCGCTGCGTCCCTGGAACCAGGCGACCACGCCGTCGGCGGCGAGCGCCTCGGCTACGGTGGCCGCCAGGTCGTCCGGGCGCTCGTACCGCACCGCCGCGGACTTGAGCTCGGCCTCGAGCTCCTCGTCGGACCACCCGCGGCCCAGCGCGGCGGTGGCCATCGGCCGCGGCCGTTCGCCAATCTTCCGGGACAGCCACAGGGCGGCGCCCAGCGCCGTCCCCGAGTCGCCGGCGGCCGGTTGGACCCAGACCCGGTCGAACGGTCCGTGGTCCACCAGGTGGGAGTTGGCGACGCAGTTGAGCGCCACCCCGCCCGCCATGCACAGCTTCGAGTCTCCGGTCTGCCCGTGAAGCCAGAACGCCAGCTCCACCAGGACCTCCTGGAGGCGGTGCTGCACGCTGCTCGCCAGGTCGGCGTGTTCGGCGCTCCACGGGTCGGACTCCTGCCGCTTTTTGACCAGCGTCCCCCAGTCGATCGGCTCGACGGTGAATCCGCCCTGGTCGGTCGTACGTAGGGCCTTGCGGAGGTCCGGCAGGAAGGTCGGGCTGCCGTAGGAGGCCAGCGCCATCACCTTGTACTCGTCGGATGCGCGTTTGAAGCCGAGGTGCTGGGTGAGCTCCTCGTAGAGCAAGCCGATGGAGTGGGGGAGCTTCTGCGTCGCCAGGACGGCCAACTCGCCGTCCCGAACGCTGCCGGCCAGGTAGGAGGCGGCCTCGCCTCGCCCATCCAGCACCAGGACGCTCGACGACTCGAACGGCGAAGCCAGGTAGGCCGATGCGGCGTGCGCCACGTGGTGGGGGACGAACCTTACGCAAGCCGGGTCGAGGCCGGGCAGCGAGGTCTGAAGGAAGAACGGGGCCCTCCAGGCGAACAGTGTGCGCAGGGACTCCCAGCCGTTGGCGGTGATGTCGTCGGTGATTGGACCGGCGAGAGCCGGGTCGTAGGAGTATCCGACGTAGTCGACGTCCTCGGCGCTCAGGCCGGCCTGCTCCAGGCACCAGCGGGCCGACAGCTCGGGCACTTCCCAGGTGGAGAAGGGGACCGGTTCCTTGCCGTGCTTGCGCCGGGAGAACCGCTCCTCCTCGGCCGCGGCGACGATCTCCCCGTCGACGACCAGCGCCGCTGCGGGGTCGTGGAAGACTGCGTTGACTCCGAGGACTACGGCCATGACGTCTCCAACCGGGGGAGCACGGTGACCTCGGGGATGACCGAGCCTTCCGGCTGGCACAACACAAAGCCGATGGTCTGGGCGACGCTGCCCGGGTCCTGCAGGACGTTCAGGTCGATGTCGGGAAAGCGGTCGAGCAGAAACGGGGTTCTCATGCCCCCGGCGATCACCGCGGTGACCGCCACGTTGCAGCTACGGCCCTCGACGTGCAGGGCGTGCGACAGGCCCAGCAGGCCCCACTTGCTGGCGTGGTAGCCGGCGGCGTTGGCCCACGCCCGCTTGGAGGCGGTGGAGCAGATGTTAACGATGTGGCCGCCGCCGGCCTGCCGCATGACCGGGAAGGCGGCTCGGGACATCAGGAAAGGGCCCCGCAGGTTGACGTCGAGGATTCGGTCCCAAACGCCGATCTCCATCTCCTCGACCGGCACCGTGGCGTCGACCCCCGCGTTGTTGACCAGCGCGTCAAGGCGGCCGAGCTCCGAGACCGCCTCTTTGACCACCTGGGCCGCCGACTCCGGCTCGGTGACGTCCAGGAACCGTCCGACCGCCCGGCCGCCGGCCTCCACGATAGAGGTTGCGACCTTCTCGGCGGCCGCGGAGTCGATGTCGGCGGCCAGCACGACCGCCCCCGACTCCCCGAGGTACCTGCTGGTTGCTGCCCCGAGACCGCTGCCCGCCCCGGTAACGAGTACGACCCTGTCCTTTAGCTGTTGCATATCCCTCCTATTGCGCCGCGTCGGCGGCGGTAAGGGCGGAGCGTGCCCCGCCGGGTGTGGTTGATCCGTGGCGCCGGCGGCCGCTCCTGGAGCTCGCACCGGCGACCGGTACGGCGGCAACTACGCGGTTCTCTACCAGTTCGCAGACCAGGTGAAGGATCACCATCTGCACCTCCTGGATCTGCTGGGTGTCGGATGCGGGCACCACGAGGCACAAGTCCGCAAGCTGGCGAAGGGAACCGCCTGAGCCGCCGAGCACTGCGATGCTGCGCAGGTTTTGAGCCCGTGCCGCTTGCACTGCCTCTACCAGGTTGATCGACTTGCCGCTGGTGCTGATGACCACCAGAAGATCTCCCGGCCGGCCGAAGGCCTCGACCTGGCGGGCGAAGACCTTCTCGTACCCGGAGTCGTTGGCCCAGGCGGTCAGCACCGCGCTGTCGGCACACAGGGCCATTGCGGGCAGCCCTCCCCGGCCCGGCTGCTTGAACCGGCCGACGAACTCGGCAGCGAAGTGCTGGGCGTCGGCGGCGCTCCCCCCGTTTCCGCAGACCAGCACCTTGCCTCCCGACTCGAAGGTCTCGCTGATCAGGTCGGCTGCCGCGGCGATGGTCGGCCGAAGGCGCCGGTGGGTCTCCTGAAGAGCCGCCAGCGTGGCCGCGAATCCGCGATCCACGGCGTTCAGCTGGTCGGCGAGCGAGTTGTTCATCGACCGCTTCTGGATCAGGACCCGCTCGTACAGCCCCGACGCCGCCCACGCCACCTTCTCCCAGGTGAACAGCGTGTTGGCCCGCTGAACCCCCTGCCGGCCCAGCCGGTCCCGTAGCTTGGGGTTGCCGTAGAGGTGTGCGATGCGTTCGGCCAGCGCGTCGGGGTCATTCGGGTTGACCAGGTAACCCGTCTCGTTCTCCCGTACGGTGAACTTGATCCCTCCGACGTTGGACCCGATGACCGGGGTGCCGCACGCCATGGCTTCCACCGCGGTGATTCCGAACGGCTCGTACCACGGGGTGGTGAGGAACATGTCGGCGGCGTTGTAGTAGTACTTCAGCGACTCACGGCCCTTGGGTCCGACGAAGACGGTGCGGTCCTCCACGCCCTCCTCTACGGCGACCGCTCGCAGCCGCTCGACTTCCGGGTCCGGACCGTCGCTTTCGCCGCCCACTATCAGCAGGCGAGCCTTGATGCCGTGGTTGCGCTCCAGGCGGCCCAGTGCCCGGATCGCGTTGTCGACTCCCTTCCGGGGAACCATGCGTCCGAGCTGCAGCAGGATCTTCTCGTCCGGGTCGAGCCCCAGCCGGGCCCGTGCCAGCGTCTTGCTGATCGGCCAGAACTCGCTCTGGTCGAAGCCGCACGGGATGGTCGTGATCTTTGCCGGCTCGGCGTTGTATAAGCGGATGAGATCCTCCTCGTCCTGAGGGCACTCGGCGATGATGTGGTCGGCCTCCTGCACGACGCGGTCCTCGATGTCGAAGCGCTCGTCGGGGAACCGATCGGCGGTGCCCTGGTGAGCCCGCCGCACCCGTCCGAGGGCGTGGAAGGTAACCACGAAGGGGGTGCCGAGTTCCCGCTTGACCTCGGCAGCGACCAGGGCCGACATCCAAAAGTTGGCGTGGATCAGGTCGTAGCCCCCGCCGCTGCGGCACCGCTTCAGCACCTGGGCGGTGAACTGCTGCATGTAGGGCAGCAAATCCTCCTTCGCCACCGGCTCGGGCGGTCCAGCGTTGACGTGGATGATCCGGACACCGTGCGACCAGGCGGCGACGTCGGGCAGCAGGCTGCTGTCCCGCCGGGTGAAGATGTCCACCCGGTAGCCGAGGACCGAAAGCTGGCGCGCCAGGTGCGAGACGTACTGGTTCTGACCGCCGGAGTCGACGCTGCCGAGCTTTCCGAACGGCGAGGCATGCTCGCTGATCAGAGCTATCCGGTTGGACCAGCCGCTCTTCTGCAGCGGCCAGGGAAGTATCTGGTTAGGAGGCAATCCGGGCCCACCTCCTCCGACCACAACGAGTCGGGGCTCAATAGGAGAATTTCGCGGGAATTTGCTTACCCGAAGTCGCTTCTACCCGAGCAGAGGCGAACCAAACGGTTCCGGGAAGCCGGTGATTGCGAGGTATTCTTCGTTGGAGGAGGACGAACCTTGAACCCAGACATCGCCCGGCCGCTCCTTGACGCGGTTCGCCGCCCGGAGGATCTTCGGGGCCTGCCCGCCGCCGACCTGCCCCGGCTGGCACAGCAGATCCGCAGTTTTTTGATCGAGGCCGTCACCCAGACCGGGGGCCATCTCGGCTCCAATCTGGGGGTTGTCGAGCTGACGATCGCCGTCCACCGGGTGTTCTGCTCACCCCGTGACACGATTCTGTTCGACACCGGGCACCAGGCCTACGTCCACAAGCTTTTGACCGGCCGGCTGGAGGACTTCGACACCCTCCGCCAGTCCGGCGGGCTCTCCGGTTACCCCTCGCCGGCCGAGTCGCAGCACGACGTCATAGAGAACTCGCACGCCTCCACGGCCCTGTCCTACGCCGACGGCCTGGCAAAGGCCCGCAAGCTTTCCGGCGACACCGGCCGCGGCATCGCCGTGATGGTCGGTGACGGGGCGATGACCGGAGGCATGGCGTGGGAGGCGCTCAACAACCTCGGCGCGAGCCCCGACGCACCGGTGGTGATCGTGCTCAACGACAACGGGCGCTCCTACCTGCCGACAGTCGGAGGGTTCGCCCGGCACCTCGCCGAGCTGCGGGCGGGCGACGCGTCGGAAAACCTGTTCGAGAAGCTCGGTGTCGCCTACCTGGGCCCGGTCGACGGTCACGACCTCCCGGAGCTGGAGCGTAACCTGGCGTGGGCCCGGGAGATGGGCCGCCCGGTGGTGGTGCACTGTGTGACCCAGAAGGGCAAGGGCTACCCCCCGGCCGAGTCCGACGAGCTGGACCGCCTCCACGCAGTGGGAGCGGCAGTCCCCCTGGCCGGCAACCCGGAGGCTCCGTCACCCGCGAGCTGGACGTCGGTTTTCGCCGACGAGATCACCAGGATCGGCGAGGAACGTCCGGACGTCGTCTGCGTGACCGCCGCCATGCTCCAGCCGACCGGCCTGGGTTCGTTCGCCGCCCGGTTCCCGGACAGGGTGTTCGACGTCGGCATCGCCGAGCAGCATGCGGTTACCGCCGCTGCCGGCATGGCCCTCGGAGGCCTGCACCCGGTGGTTGCGATCTACTCGACGTTCCTCGGACGGGCCCTCGACCAGCTGCTCATGGACGTGGCGCTTCACCGGCTGCCGGTGACGATCGTCGCCGACCGCGCAGGGGTCACCGGTCCGGACGGGCCGAGCCACCACGGGATGTGGGACTCCGCGTTCCTGCCGCTGGTGCCGGGGTTGCAGGTTGCGGCTCCCCGCGATCCCGACGCGCTTCGGCAGCTTCTGCGCGAGGCCGTGGGCATAACCGACGGTCCCACGGTCGTCCGCTACCCCAAGTCCTCCGCCGGCCGGGCGGTTCCGGCGCTTCGCCGCCTCGGCCGCTGCGACGTGCTGATCGAAGAGCCGGGAGCCAACGTCCTGCTGGTCGGGGTCGGCCCCTTGGCCGGCGCCTGCGTGGACGCCGCCGAGGATCTGAAGGCGGCCTACGGGGTGGCGGTATCGGTGATCGATCCGCGCTGGACTGCGCCGCTGGACCCGGCGCTGCTCGAGATGGCCGCCTCGTTTCCGCTGGTCCTGTCGGTCGAGGACGGCACGACCACCGGCGCACTGGGGGCTCGCCTGGCCCAGGCGCTGGCCACCATGGGATCCGCCACCCGGGCCGCGACCTTCGCCCTGCCGCCCCGCTTTTTGCCTCACGGCTCCCGGGACGAGATCCTGAGGGCGCACGGGCTCGATGCCTCCGGTATCGCGGCCACCGTGCTCAAGCGGCTTCCCCGCGAGGTGCTGGACCTGGGAGAGGATCTGCCGTGACCCCGGCCGGCGGGCCGCCGGAGAGAATCGTCCTGGTGGACGAGACGGGCAGCCCGATCGGCGAGGCCGACAAGTACCAGGCCCACCACTTGGACACCCCCCTGCACCTCGCCTTCTCCTGCTACGTTTTCGACCACCGCGGCCGGTTCCTGGCCACCAGGAGGGCCGCGGGTAAGCAGGTGTGGCCGGGGGTGTGGACCAACTCGGTGTGCGGCCACCCGATGCCGGGCGAGGACGTCGAATCGGCGATCCGGCGGCGGCTCGACTTCGAGTTGGGGATGACCGCCGAAGACCTGCGGGTCGCGCTCCCCGACTACCGCTACCGTTCGCCTGCGTTCGAGGGCATCGTCGAGAACGAGTACTGCCCGGTCTACCTGGCTCGCTCAACCGGCGAGCCGAAGCCGAACCCGGACGAGGTCGGGGACTACCGGTGGGTGCCGTGGCCGGCCTTCGTCCGGGCGGCATCCATCGACCGCCGGGACGAGTACTCCTGGTGGAGCCGGGACCAGGTTCGCCGCCTGGCCGGCCACCCGCTGATCGCCGCCTACGTCAGGCCGGTGCACGTCCCCACCGGTGACCGGTCCACCATCCCCGACTGACGCATCGACAGCAGATTTAACCTTGACACAGATACCCTAGGGGGGTAGGGTATAGCTGCACCGACAAGGAGGTGGTTATGCAGGGGTACTACCCGAACAAAGAGGACGTTCTCGCCCGGCTGAGGCGAATCGAAGGGCAGATCCGAGGGGTCACCCGGATGGTCGAGGCCGACAAGTACTGCATCGACATCCTCGACCAGATCTCGGCGGTCGACAGCGCCCTCAAGAAGGTGGCGGTCGGGCTGTTGAAGGACCACCTGGGCCACTGCGTCGCCCGGGGCCTGGCAGGCGAGGGGGACGAAGGCAAGGACATGGTGGCGGAGGCCAGCAGCGCCATCGCAAGGCTGGTCAAGGCCTGAGGGGGGCGTTATGAGCAAGCATTCGATTCACTTGGAGGACGTCGAAGCGCCGGCGGCTGAGGAAGGCCGGCACGACCTCGGCGGACACAGTACCGAGCCCCATCACCGCTCCCACGGGGGCGAAGCCGGCCACCGAGGCGATGCCGAGCACGCCGCCGGCGCTCACAGCTCCGGACACGCCGAACACGGCGGGGCCCACGGCGGCCACGGCGGGCATGGCGACCACGCCGCAATGTTCCGGGACCGGTTCTGGGTGACGCTGGCGCTCAGCGTCCCGGTGGTGATCTTCAGCGAGATGTTCCAGATGCTTCTGGGGTACGAGATCCCGGCATTCGCCGGGCGCGACTTGATCGCTCCGGTGCTGGGGACCGCGGTCTTCGTCTACGGCGGAGCTCCGTTCCTAAAGGGAGGGCTGGAGGAGGCACGCCAGCGTCAGCCCGGGATGATGCTCTTGATCGCCCTCGCTATAACCGTGGCGTTCGGCGCCAGTCTGGCCACCGAGGCCGGATGGTTCGACCTCGACTTCTGGTGGGAGCTGGCGGCCCTGATCTCGATCATGCTGCTCGGCCACTGGCAGGAGATGAAGGCCATCGGCCAGGCAAGCGACGCCCTCGGCGCCCTGGCCGAGCTGCTGCCCGACGAGGCGGAACGGATCACGCCGGACGGCACCGAGCCGGTGCCGATCGACAGCCTCCGGACCGGGGACGTCGTCCTGGTTCGGCCCGGCGGCCGGGTCCCCGCGGACGGCGAGGTTACGGACGGGGAGGCCGACGTCGACGAGTCGATGCTGACCGGCGAGTCCCGGCCGGTCGCCAAAGCGGCGGGTGACCGGGTGGTGGCCGGGACGGTGTCGACCGACTCCTCGATCCGGGTCCGCATCACCGCGGTCGGGGAGCAGACCGCGCTGGCCGGCATCCGCCGGCTGGTGGAGCAGGCGCAGTCCTCCCGCTCCCGGGCGCAGGCGCTCGCCGACCGGGCGGCCGCACTCCTTTTCTACGTCGCCGCAGTCTCGGGCATTTTGACCTTTCTGGCGTGGAACGTCCTCGGTGAACCCCGGGGGGCGGTGGAGCGGACGGTGGCGGTGCTGGTGATCGCCTGCCCGCATGCCCTCGGTCTTGCGATCCCGCTGGTTATATCGATCTCGACGGCGCTCGCCGCCCGCAACGGCATCCTCGTGAAGGACCGGCTGGCACTGGAGTCGATGCGCCAGGTGGACATCGTGTTGTTCGACAAGACCGGGACGCTTACGACCGCC
>DATABX010000098.1:0-4530 GCA_036259335.1 Actinomycetota bacterium | reverse complement strand
GACTTCCGCCAGATCACGAACCTGTGCTCGCGGATGGACTGGCTGAGCGGGGTCAACAACGAGATCCCGGCGTCGCTGGCGGTCGAGCGGATGATGGAGTTGGAGGTGCCCCGCCGGGCGACCTACCTGAGGGTGATCATGGCCGAGATCAACCGGATTCTGAACCACCTGATGTTTACCGGCTCGTTCGGCCTCGAGCTCGGCGCCACCACGCCGGTCATGTACGCCTTCCGCGAACGCGAGCTGCTGCAGAAGGCGATGGAGATGGCCACCGGCGGGCGGCTTCACTTCGGATTCATCCGCCCCGGCGGTCTGAAGGAGGACGTACCCCGGGGCTTCGTCGACCTCGCCCTGAAGGGAGTCCGCCAGCTCCTGCTGGCGATCCCCGACTACGAGGACCTGCTGGTCAACAACGAGATCTTCAAGGCCCGCACCGTCGGCGTCGGGGTCCTCGACCCCGAGCTGGCCGTCGAGTACGGCGTGTCGGGGCCGATTCTCAGGGGCAGCGGCATCCCCTACGACGTCCGCAAGGCCGAGCCCTACCTGAACTACGACGAGTTCGACTTCGACATCCCGGTGGGGGTGAACGGCGACTCGTTCGACCGGTACTGGGTGCTCATCCAGGAGATGAGGGAGTCGGCGAAGATCGTGGAGCAGGCGCTGCAGGGGCTGCCGTCCGGCTCCCACATCGGCCAGGTCCCCAAGCGGCTCCAGATCCCGAAGGGCGCCATCTGGGCCAAGGCGGAGAACCCGTTGGGTGAGCTCGGCTACTACATCGTCTCCGACGGCGAGTCCAAGCCGTACCGGATGAAGGCGAGGACCCCCTCGTTCAACAACATCCAGGTGGTCCCTCACATGCTCCGTGGTGCCTACGTGCCGGACATGGTGGCGATCCTGGGCAGCATGTTCTTCGTGGTGGGAGACATCGACCGATGATCGCCGAGGCGCTCTCCAACGACTTCGTCCAGCTTGCCCTGAAGCTCGGCGTGCTGCTGATCCTGCTGCCGGCGACCCTGGCACTGGGCTACGTCGAGCTCAAGATCGGCGCACACATGCAGGCCCGGCTGGGTCCGATGTACCCCGGCGGCTTCCACGGCTGGGCCCAGACCCTGGCCGACGGCATCAAATTCGTCCTGAAGGAGAACGTCATCCCGCGCAACGCGGACAAGTACGTGTTCGGGATGGTGCCCTACATCACCATGCTCGGAGCCGGGCTGATCTTCGTGGTGATCCCGGCCGGGCGCAACGTGGTGATCGAGAACCTGGAGATCGGCATCTTCTACGTACTGGCCGCCTCCTCGGTGGGAGTGATCGGGGTGCTGATGGCAGGCTGGTCCTCGGCGAACAAGTACTCGCTGCTGGGGGCCCTTCGCGCGGCCGCCCAGCTGATCGCCTACGAGCTTCCCCTGGTGCTGGCGGCGGCTGCGGTGGCGATGATGGCCGGTTCCCTCTCCCTGGTCGACATCGTGGAGGGCCAGAAGCAGCTGCAGATCGCCGGCTTCTACATCCCGTACCTGCCGTTCCAGGCAATCGGCTTTTTCATCTTTCTCACTGCCGCGACCGCCGAGATGACCCGGCCCCCGTTCGACATGCCGGTCGCCGAAGCCGAGCTGATCACCGGCGCGTTCACCGAATACACCGGCATCCGGTTCGCCTTCAGCCTGTTCGCCGCCGAGTACATCACGATGATCGGGCTGTCGGCCTTCGGGGCGACCCTGTTCCTCGGCGGGTACGCCGCTCCCCACGAGGCGCTCGAGTTCGTACCCGGAATCGTGTGGCTGCTGGGCAAGACGGTCACTATCCTGTTCCTGCTCATCTGGGTTCGGTGGACCTACCCCCGGCTCCGTGAGGACCAGCTGCAGAAGTTCGCCTGGAAGGTGCTGATTCCGCTCGCGCTGGTGAACATCTTTTTCACCGGCGCGCTGAAGTTGACCCCGTGGATCTAGGAAGAAGGTGAGTTGCCGATGGCCGTAACGACGGATAGCCAGATCGACGAGCTGGTACCGCGCAAGGAGTTGAAGACGCTCTCACCGGGCCGGAACAAGCGCACGACCTTCGGCATCGGGCTGATCAAGGGTCTGGGCGTCACGCTGCGGCACATGCTGACCCCGGCGGTGACCATCCAGTACCCGGACGAGAAGGACGAGCTCCCCACCCGCTCCCGGGGCGTTATCGCCCTCAAGGAGGAGAACTGCACGGTCTGCATGCTGTGCGCCCGCGAGTGTCCGGACTGGTGCATCTATATAGAAGGACACAAGTCGGTGCGGGAGTCGCCCACCGGCAAGCGCGGAAAGAAGGTCAACATCCTCGACCGCTTCGCCATCGACTACGCCCTGTGCATGTACTGCGGCATCTGCGTCGAGGTCTGTCCCTACGACGCCTTGTTCTGGGCCCGCGAGTTCGAGTACGCCGAGCACGACATCACCCAGCTGACCCACGAGATGGACCAGCTGGAGCACTGGATGTACAGCGTTCTGCCTCCCGAGGAGCTCGAGATCGGCGCGATGGGTCCCGAGGTCAAGTCGGCGCTGCCGGCTGCCGCTCCGGAGCGGGAGGCCCCGGCCGAGGGCAACCCCAACACCGGCGTCGACCCCAGCCCGGGCCCCGGCACGAAGGGCGTGGGCTAGTGCAGGGACTGATCTTCCTGGTGGTCGCGGCGGTCTCCGGCTTTGCCGCAGTCCGCCTGGTGACCAACAAGAACCTGGTGCACGCCGCGCTCTACCTGGTCGTGACCCTGCTCGGCATGGCGATCATCTTCCTGCTGCTCACCGCGGAGTTCGTCGCCTGGGTTCAGGTGTTGATCTACGTCGGAGCGGTGATCGTCCTGCTGCTGTTCGGGCTGATGCTCACCCGGGCCCAGATCGGCAAGACCGCCCTGGACCGGCAGCAGCGCTGGGTCGCCGGCCCGGTGGCGCTGGTCCTGTTCGCGGTCACCACCCCGGTGCTCTGGAGATTCTTCGACGGCCGGACCATCGACCTCAGCCGGCAGTCCGGCAACACCGCCCAGCTCGGGACCGAGATCTTCACCCGGTTCGTTCTGCCCTTCGAGGTGGTCTCCGTACTGCTGCTCGCCGCCCTGGTCGGGGCGGTCTTCCTGGCGAAGAGGGATTAGCGCATGCCTTTGAACTGGGTCCTGGTCCTCACGACGTTTCTGTTCTGCGTCGGGGTCTACGGTGTGCTCGCCCGGCGCAACGCGGTGATCGTGCTGATGTCCATCGAGATCATGCTGAACGCGGTGAACCTCAACTTCATCGCCTTCAACGGGATCGTCGACGGCGACCGGCTGATCGGCCAGGTCTTCGCTCTGTTCGTGATCGCAATCGCCGCCGCCGAGCTCGGCGTCGGCCTGGCAATCGTGCTTTTGATCTACCGCAACAGCTTCACGGTTTCGCTGGATGAGGTTAACCTGCTCAAATGGTGACCCTCCTGGCAACCGCCGCCGAGCACGGCACCGAGACCGCAGCCTCCGCCGGGGGCAGCGGCGCTCTCGAGATGGCCTGGATCATCCCGGTGATCGCCATGGTCTCGGCCGCGCTGATCTGGGCGTTCGGCAAGCGCCTTCCGCTCAGGGGGGCGGAGATCGGCGTCGGCGCGATGATCCTCGTGCTGCTCGGCGCCCTGGCGGTCTTCTTCGACACCATCGGCCACATCAACGCCGACCCGGAGTGGCACGGCTTCGAGAAGGCGGTCACCTGGATGCAGTTCGGGGCCGACTCGACGCTCGAGCTGGGGTTCAAGGTCGACGGCCTGGCCGCGGTCATGGTGGTGGTCGTCGGATTCGTCGCGCTGATGGTGCACATCTACGCCACCTCCTACATGAAGGGCGAGGTCCGGGTCACCCACTTCTTCGCCACCCTGTCGCTGTTCACCGCGTCGATGCTCAACCTGGTCCTCGCCAACAACCTGCTGCAGATGCTGGTCGGGTGGGAGGGCATGGGCATCTCCTCCTACCTGTTGATCGGGCACTGGTGGGAGAAGCACGAGAACTCGTCGGCGGCCATCAAGGCGTTTATCACGACCCGGGTGGGCGACGTGGGCTTCATGTTCGGCATCTTCGTTCTCTTCTGGGCCGCCGGGAACAGCTTCAACGTCGCGCACATCTCCGAGGAGGCGGCCGCCGGCAACATCGCCCGGGGCACCCTGACGGTCGCGGCGGTGCTGCTGTTCTGCGGCGCGATCGGCAAGTCGGCCCAGTTCCCGCTGCACACCTGGCTGCCCGACGCCATGGCCGGCCCGACGCCGGTCTCGGCGCTGATCCACGCCGCCACCATGGTCGTGGCCGGCGTCTACCTGGTGGCCCGTATGTTCCCGGTGTTCGACAACGCCTTCGACCTGGCCCTGGACGAGGTGGCGATCATCGGCTCGATAACCATGGTGCTCGCCGCCCTGCTCGCGCTGGTCCAGCAGGACCTGAAGCGGGTGCTTGCCTACTCGACGATCAGCCAGCTGGCGTACATGATCGCCGGCCTGGGCGTCGGGGCCTACACCGCGAGCGTGTTCCACATCTGGACCCACGCCTGGTTCAAGGCC
>DATABX010000097.1:0-8269 GCA_036259335.1 Actinomycetota bacterium | reverse complement strand
CGTCCCCTGGCGCTCGTCGACCACGTCGTCGCTCCCGAGGACCTGGCGCGCCAGGTGCTCGAGGGCATCCGCTTCGCGGCCGGCGTGTACCGGGTCCCGGTGGTCGGGGGTCACCTGACGAGGTGGGAGGGCGCCCCCTCGGTGTCGGCGTCGATCGTCGGGCGGGTGGTTCGGCCGCTCCGGTCGGTGGACGTGGCGCCCGGCCAGGAGTGTCTGGTCGCTTTCTGCCTCCAGGGCCGCATGCGGGAGGACTTCCCGTACTTCACGTCGATTCCGGACCGCATAGCCGAACTGGCCGGCGACGTGGCCCTTATGGCGGATCTGGCCGAGGCGGGGCTGGTGGCCGCCGCCAAGGACATCAGCATGGCCGGCACGTTCGGGTCTCTGGCCATGCTGCTCGAGCCCTCGCGCTGCGGAGCCCTGGTCGATCTCGATCAAATCCCCAGGCCCGACGGCGCCGGCCTGGCGGCCTGGACGGCGGTGTTCCCGATGTACGGGTTTCTGCTCACCGCGAACGCTGCCGACGTGTCCGCGGTGTGTGCGGCGTTCCACGAGCGCGGCCTGGCGTGCGAGCGGGTGGGGACCGTGGACGGCAGCGGTCGTTTGAGGGTAAGGCTGGCCGGACACGAGTCCGAGCTGGTGGATCTCACCAGCCAGGCGGTCACCGGCCTCAATGGCGGTGGGGCGGCTGAAGCGGAATCGCCATCTTCTGGTGGAGGTGCCCCTGGAACTCCATCAGATCCCCTTCGGGGTGCCAGCCGAGGAACTTGAACAGCACCACGTTCTGCGGCTGGATGTGGGCAATCATGACGTCTCCGCCCCGCTCTCCGGCGGTCTTGACCGCGAACCTCACCAGTTTGGCGCCCAGCAGCTTGCGGTAATCGGGCAGCACCGCCAGGCGGTCGCCTTTCCACACCCCCGGCTCGTGCAGCGGGTACAGGCGGACCGCCCCTGCTGCCACCGGGCCCAGCATTCCCAGAGCGTGGATGGTTCTCGGGTCGTCGTCGTGCTCGTCGTGATCCGTACCGTCGAAAAAGCCCTGGTCCTGCACGAAGATCTGGTGCCGGATCTGCATGTGGATCTGCACCTCCTCCGGCGTCGAGGCGGCTTTGCACGACAGCCCCAACCCGTCCCGGTGGGCCGGGAGGGCCTTAGCGGACCTGGAGAAGGGGGAGATTACGACGGGAGGAACCATCGGTCTGACGTTCGAAGGCGCCCATGCCCGAGCATGCGTTGCAGCGGGCACATCCGGCTTTGACGTTGGATGAGGTGAACCCGCTGGCCACCAGGTGCGGTACCACCTGGCGGTACATCGACTCCACGTACTCGGGCGGCGGGGGCAGAAGGTCCTCCATGATGCTTCCGGGGATCGGCCGGATGGGTACGACGAACGGGTAGACGCCCATGTCGATTGCCCGCCGGCACCCGTCGGCGGTCACCTTGGGGTCCTCGCCCATGCCGAGGATGACGTAGGTCGACACCTGGCCTTCACCGAAGACCTCGACCGCTCGTTCCCAGGCGGTGAAGTACGCCTCGATGCCCCGCTTCGCCTTGCCGGGGGCTACCCGGGCGAACACCTCGGGGTCGAAGGACTCGACGTGCATGCCGACCGAGTCGACGCCCATCTCCTTGACCTTCTCCAGCACCGACAGGTCGTCGGGCGGCTCGAACTGGCCCTGCACGGGCAGGCCGCTGGACTGTTTGATCGCCTGGGCGCACTTAGCCAGGTACAGGGCCCCCTTGTCGGGAGCGTTGTTGGTGCCGGTGGTGAGGGTGACGTCGACCGCGCCGTCCAGCTCCTTGGCCGCCTTGGCCACCTCGGCCAGCTGCCAGGGACGCTTCACCGGGATGGTGCGTCCGGCCTCCAGGGAAAGCTCGATGCCGCAGAAGTGGCACTGGTCCTCGTTGCCCCAGTAGACGCAGGTCTGGATCACCGTGCTGGCCAGCGAGTCCAGGTGGAGCAAAGCGATCTTCCAGTAGGGGACGCCGTCGGAGGTGGTCAGCGAGTAGCACTTCGGGCGGGGAGGGACGGTGGCTGCGGCCAGCCTCTGGCCGTCACGGTAGAGCTGCCACCCGGACTCCTCCTCGCGGAGGACGAACGGAGAGGTGGCCACGAACTCCGCCCCGAAGGGGAAGGTCACCGGGATTCCCTCGACCCACATCATCCCGGCGTCGGACGGGCCGGCGCCGCCGGTGCGAGCCCCTATGGATTCTTCGACGTGAACGCCGTACCGCTGAAGCTCAACGAGCAGGCGCCCGAGGTCGGGCTTCGAAACTACAGTGCTGCCGTCACCATCTATGCCCATACAGCTCCTCCAGACTTCGTTTTGAGGATTCGCCGCCCGAGCTGCAGCTTGTTGCGGTCGTGTTTACCCGGCTTCAAACCCGGCACCCACTTTAAGAAATATTTATCTCTTAAACGACATCATCCGCCCGTTTGGGTGCGGTGTCAAAGCCCTTAAGAGCATGGTAACCAGCTTTTAATTTTGTGCCCGCCTCGACCCAGGGAAGGTACTCGAAGAAGATCTCCCGATGAAGCGCCGGCTCGTCGGAAAGCCAGGCTCCGGTGTCCGGGTCGAGCTTTACCACCTCGACGCCGAACTCGACCCCGCTGGGTGAGTCCAGGCTCTCTTCGGCCCATTGGTGAAGGGCGGTGCCCTCCGGTAGGTGCATCGATAGCCGTCGCCACGGAGGGAACGGTCTCTGAAGCCAGGGAGGCGAATCGTCGAGGTCGACCCACTCCTCGCCGCGCTCCTTCGCCTGCATCACCCTTCGCCGGGCGTCGTCCCGGCGGGACTGGACGAGCACCTCCCGGTACCGAAGGCAAAAGGCCGCCCCGGTTGCCAGCTCGAGGTCCAGGCCTTCGACCGGAAGGGTGCGCTTCTGGCAAGCGCGGTGCGCGATGTCTAAGCCCTCGTCGTAGGCCTCCACGAGGGCGTCGACACCGCGCACCGATCCGAGCTCGTCACAGATCCCGCGCACCACGGCCATGTACCGGTCGTACCCGGCGGGCGATGCGAGGACCGCGGGGTAGAGCCGTTGCTCGGCCGCGCTCCAGCGGCCGATCGCCTGCTGAAGTTTCAGTTTTGAGGAGTCACCCGGGACCATCCGGGTACTGTCGCGAACCTCGCTCTACAGGTTCCAGGTGTTCATGGTGAAGGCGCCTTCCTTCCAGGCCTGGATGGCCGCATCCGCGATGTCGCGGGGGTGGACCGGGATCACGCCCTCCATCATGTCGGTCTCACGCATTCCGTAGAGCGCCGCTGCCGAGAACCGGCAGGCGTAGACCTTGCCGCCCTCGTCCATGATCGTCTGGAGCTGGTTGTTGTAGTTCATGTGGCCGGGGAATGCTGCGTCCCCGACGTTCGGGAATCCGCGGGTCGCCGAAGCCATCAGCGAAGCCGGGCCGAACAGCACGAGGCTGACCTCGAAGCCCTTGCGGATGAGACGGGTGGTCGTGAGCATGTTCACGATGCCCACCGAGCCCTCGAAGGGAACGGTGTGCATGAACACGTAAGCCTTCTGCCCGGGCTCTGCGTTGTAGTCCGGAAAGACCTTCTCGTCGTAGTCGACGATTGCCGAACCCTTCGCTACTCGCTCACCAACGATATCTGCCATACGCAACCTCCCTTTTCTCGTTGCCTCGCTGACTGTGCTGCGGCTCTAACTCGGTTTCTGCCGGCCTCCCCACTCCCGCCGGTGGCTGCCCGGCATCGCCATCATCACGATCCGCCGGACGCCGTAGGGCAGCAGGCGGTAGATCGGGACGAAAAGGCGGCGAAAGAAGATGTCCTTGACGGTGGCGCCGATGACCGGGGGCTCGGTCCCCAGGTATTTCTTCGCCATCTCGCGCTGGGACGCCTCCATCAGGTAGTGCTCGGAGTTCGTGCGGACCCATTCGAAGAAGCGCATCAGGATTTCTTGAGCGAAGCGAGGCCGTTCTGGGCGGCCATCGCGATCGGCTCGTTCAATGCGCCGATCGGCGGGGAGTAGACGTTCTCCATGGTCGCCAGGTCCTCGAGGGTGACGCCGGTCTTGACCGCGACCGCCAGGAAGTCGCACCGCTCCTTGATGCCCTCGCCGCCGACCAGCTGGGCGCCGATGAGCTTGAGGCTACCGGGCTCGGCGAGCAGCTTCACCCGCACCGGCTTCATGTCCGGGTAGTAGCGAGCCCGGGAGATCCCCTGTGCCACACCCGCGACGAACGGGATCCCCAGGGCGTTGGCCAGGGTCTCGCCGAACGAGACGCCCCCGATCATCCACTTGCCGGCCACCATCCCCCAGGGGACGTACACCGGCTGGTAGACCCGGTCCCCCCCGGCGGCGTTGTTGCCGGCGACCTTGCCCTGCGAGTAGGCGTGGCTGCCGGACAGGCCCTGGATCGGGATCTTGGTGATGCCGTGGGGCAGCTCGTTGCAGTCCCCGGCGGCGTAGACGTTCGGCTTGGAGGTGGCCATTCGCTGGTCGACGATGATCCCGCCGGTCGAGCCGATCTCCAGTCCGGCCTCGCGGGCAAGCCGGTTGTTGGGCTCCTTGTGGGTGCAGATCACGGCGAGGTCGCACTCCAGCTCGCCCTCGTTGGTTTGGATTGCCCGGACCTTGCCTTCGCCGAGGAAGGCCTCGACCTTGGTGTTGTAGTGCTGCTGCACCCCCATCTCGGTCCACGAGTCCATCACCGGCTTCATGATGTCGGGGTCCCCGACCTCGGCGAGCGCCCAGGGGTGGGGGTCGACCAGGTGGGTCTCGATCCCCCGATGGGCCAGGGCGGTCACCATCTCGAGTCCGAGCGGCGAGGCCTCGACGACCACGGCTTTGGTGACGTTGTCGAGGATCTTGTCCCACTCCATCGCCTGACGGATGTTCTTTACGTAGTACAGTCCCTCGAGGTCGGTACCGGGGACCCCGGGGTCCTTGTAGTTGAATCCGGTGGCGATCACCAGCTTGTCGTAGGGCACCTCGCCCTCGCCCTCGACGGTTACCTTTTGGTTGTCCAGGTCGAAGGAGGTGACCCGGGTCTCGTAGTGGATGTCGAGGCCCATCTGCTCGTAGAAGGCCTTGTCCTGAAGAAAAAGGTTTTCGAACTTGGGAATCTCTTTGCCGTGGACGTAGGGAATGCCGCACGGGCTGTAGCCGACATCCTCGAACTCGGTGTAAACAGTGACGCTCGCATCAGAGGCGAGTTGGTGTGCTGTCCCTGCGGCGCCGATACCGGCCGCTCCGCCCCCTACCACAACGATCCGTAAGGCCATATCAGACCTCCCACCGGTTTATGCGCTGCGAATTAATTTACTATTCTACACAGCGCATCTACTACAAGTTGAAGTCTACTCGGCAGCCACAGGTCTGCAAGCGGGAGAAAAATGCAGGATGTGATAACAGCCATCGGACCGAAGATCCGCCAGCTGAGAAAGCAGAAGGACTTTTCTCTGCAGCAGCTCGCGGAGCGATCCGGCGTCTCGGCGGCGACGATCCACAAGATCGAGCGCAACGGCATGGTGCCGACCGTAACCACGCTGATGAAGATTGCCGGCGCCCTGAACCGCTCGGTTGCCTACTTCGTCGAGGAACAGGAGGAGGCCAAGCCGGTCGTCTTCACTCCGTCGGGGGAGCAGCGCCAGGTGTTCACCTCCAAGCAGGGCCTGGACCTGCGGGGCATCACCGGTCCGTACGGGCTGTTCTTCATGGCGGGTGCGATCGCCACGGTGGAGCCGGGGGCGGTCAGCGGCCCCAAAGCGATGGAGCACCCGGGTGAGGAGCTGGTGTATCTGCTGAGCGGCACCCTGACCTTCGAGATCGACGGTGAGGAGTACCTGCTCGGCTGCGGCGATGCGATTCACTTCCGCACCGACCGTCTCCACCGCTGGGCGAACCCCACCGACAAGCCGGCCAAGGCGGCCTGGATGGCGCTCCGATCCAACTGATGCCGCGGCCGGTGGCGATGGTCACCTTCTCGACGAGGCCCAGGGGCGGCGCCGTCCACTCGCTTCACCTTGCCGAGGCGCTGATGGACCAGGGCCAGCAGGTCCACGTCTTCGCCCTGGGCGACCCGGACCAGGGTTTTTTCCGCCCGACGCCGGTGCCGTACAGCGTCTACCGGACCCCCGAATCCGACGGAACGCTCGAAGACAAGGTGTGGCGAAGCGTCGACGCCCTGTTCGACAACCTGGAGCGGACCGTGCCCGGCACCTACGACATCATCCACGCCCAGGACTGCATCGCCGCCCGGGCGGCCTGCCGGCTGAGAGACAGGCATCCCGAAATTCAGGTGATTCGAACCGTCCACCACATCGACGACTTCTCCACCGAGGCGCTCATCGAGTGCCAGCACCGCTCGATCCTGGACCCGGATCTGGTCCTGGTGGTCAGCCGCTACTGGCAGCACGTGGTCGAGGACCAGTACCGGATTCCGTCGACCGTCGTGACCAACGGGGTGGACGCCGGGCGCTTCCGGCGTCCGGAGGGTTTCGACGCCGGCCCCCTGCGCTCGACCGTGGGAGCGGAGGACCGCATCGTGCTGTTGACTGTCGGCGGCATCGAGCCCCGCAAAGGGAGCCTCGAGCTGTTCGAGGCGCTGGCGCAGGTCAAGTCGGAGCGGACCGACCCGCCGGTGCTGGTGGTGATCGGGGGCCACTCGTTCCGGGACCACTCGGCCTACCGGGACGCTGCGCTGGAGCGGGCGGTCGAGCTCGGCCTGGAGGAGGGAAGCGACTACCACCTGCTGGGCACGGTCTCGGACGAGGACCTGGTCCGGTGGTACCACTCGGCAGACGCCTTCGTCTTCCCCTCGGTCAAGGAGGGGTTGGGCCTGGCAGTCCTGGAGGCCCTGGCGGCCGGCCTGCCGGTGCTCACCACCGACATCGAGGTCTTTCGCGAGTACCTGGACCACGAGACCGCTCTGCTGGTTCCACCCGGCGACTTCCGGCAGCTTGCCGCGGCGCTGTCCCGGCTGGTGGACGAGCCGGATCTTCGCAAGCGGCTCGGGTCGGGCGGGCCGGAGATTGCTGCTCGTTTCACCTGGGAGGCGGCCGCCGCCCACCACATCGAGATCTACCGGGGCGCCTCCGCCGGCCGGCCGGCCTCGATTGCCCGTGCCGAGAGCCGCTGAACTGCTGTCGCAAAGTCAATGACCTGTTTAATATAGTGATTGCCGTCTGGTGAGAGGAGGAGTTATGCACGAATCCCCGGTCCTCGAATTTCCGCCCGTTCCACTCTGGACCTGGGGGGTAATGGCCCTCCTGGCGCTGTTGGTGTTCGCGGTCGGGTTCGACCAGGGCCAGCTCCTCGAGCCGCTGCTCGGGAAGGCGGCGGTCACCGGCAACTACCTGCACGAGCTGCTCCACGACGGCCGACACTTCATGGCCGTCCCCTGCCACTAGGTCACGGTGGAGTCGCACGGACCGTCGCTGGGCAAAGCGGTCCGGCCGGCACCCGGCTCTCGGACGGTTCCAGCCTCCGGGACGATGGGCGCAGGCGCCTGCCTGCGTAGAGGGCTCGGAGCCGGTTTTCTGGGCGGCGTGGCCTCCGGCCTGTTCCTGCTGGTCGTCGGCGAGCCGTCGATGGACGAGGCGATCCGCCTGGAGCACGCCGCCGCATCGGGCCAGCATGCGGCCGAGGAGGTCTTCAGCCGGGGCCAGCAGCACTTCGGGCTGATTCTGGCCACGGGACTTTACGGGCTCGCCGTGGGCGGGATCCTGGGAATTCTCTTCTTCGTGCTGAGCCGGCGGATGCACGGCAGTGCCTGGGTCCGGTCGATGCGAATCGCCCTGTCCGGGTTCGCCGCCTCGTTCCTGGTGCCTTTTCTGAAGTACCCGGCGAACCCGCCGGGGGTCGGCGACCCCGAAACCATGGGTCTGCGCACCTCCGCTTACCTGTTCCTCGTGGCCGCCTCGGTGGCGGCCTGCTTCGTGGGGCTGGCTCTCGCAAGGCGGCTTGCCGCCCGCGGGGTCGAATCGCACTCCCGGCAGCTGATCGTGGGGGCCTGTTTCCTGGTGGTACTGACGACGGCCTTTGTGGCGCTGCCGCCGGGGGTCGAGCCGGAGGGGGTTCCGGCGGGGCTGCTCTGGGACTTCCGGCTGGCATCGATCGGAGGGCAGGCGGTCCTGTGGGCCGGGGCCGGGGCGATATTCGGGTTGCTGGGCGTGAGGGCGGAAAGAAAGAACTCTTCGGCGGGGGAGAGCCTGCCGGTCACCGACTAGGAGGTGTGACGTGGATACCATCGCAGACATGGGCGGTATGCAGGGCATGGGTTCGGTCCAGCTGACCGACCCGT
>DATABX010000096.1:0-11724 GCA_036259335.1 Actinomycetota bacterium | reverse complement strand
CACCTCGGCGCACACCCGGGGCACCGGCCGAGGGGTCAGCCGGCCGACCTCGACGGTTTCCTCGCTTCCGGAGGCGCCGATCTGCTCGGCCAGAAAACATCGGGGGTGGAACACGCACCCGGTCGGCGGGTTGAGCGGCGTCGGCACGTCGCCCCGAAGGATGATGCGGTCCCGGGCTCGCTCCTTGCGGGGGTCCGGGATCGGCACCGCCGAGAGGAGCGCCTGGGTGTAGGGGTGCATCGGGCGTTCGTAGAGCTCGTTGCGGCCGGCCACCTCCATCAGCTTGCCCAGGTACATCACCGCCACCCGGTCGCTGATGTGGCGCACCACCGACAGGTCGTGGGCCACGAAAAGGTAGGTGAGCTGGTACTCGTCCTGCAGGTCCTCCATCAGGTTGATGATCTGCGCCTGCACCGACACGTCCAGGGCCGAGACCGGCTCGTCGCAGATTATGAGCTTGGGTTTCAGCGCCAGGGCGCGGGCCAGCCCGATGCGCTGGCGTTGCCCGCCCGAGAACTCGTGCGGGTAGCGGCCGGCGTGCTCGGGGCTGAGCCCGACCCGCTCAAGGAGTTGGTTGACGTAGTCCCAACCCCCGACCTGCTCGAAGATCCCGTGGATCTGCAGCGGCTCCGCCACGATCGTGCGGACCGTCATCCGGGGGTTCAGCGACGAGAACGGGTCCTGGAAGACGATCTGCATGTCCCGCCGCACCGCCGCCATCTGCTTGCGGCCGGCGGACAGCACGTCCTGTTCCCGGAAGACGACCGAACCGGAGGTCGGTTCGTAGAGCCTGAGAATCGACCGGGCAACCGTCGACTTGCCCGACCCCGACTCCCCCACCAGCCCGAGCGTCTCACCTTTCCCGATGGAGAACGAGATCCCGTCGACCGCCTTTACGGTGCCGATCCGGCGCCGGAACAGGATCCCCCGGGTCACCGGGAAGTGCATGACCAGGTCGTCGACCCGCAGGATTTCCGCCCGCTGGAGCGTCTTCTCGCTCACTCCGGCACCACCCCGGGCGGGTGGGGCGCAGGAAGGTCGCCGGCAAAGTGGCAGGCCGCCGGGTGTACCGGGTCCCCGGTCCGGACCGCCAGCTCGGGGTAGTCCTCGATGCACACCTTCCGGGCGTAGACGCAGCGGGGGTGGAACGGGCACCCGGGAGGGACGCGGATCAGGCTGGGCGGCTGGCCCTGGATCGGGTTCAGCCGCTCCTTGCGCTCCCGGTCGAGGCGGGCGATGGACCCGAGCAAGCCCAGGGAGTACGGGTGGAGCGGCTGGTAGTAGAGGTCGTTCACCGGCGCCGTCTCGACAATGTGCCCGGCGTACATCACCGCCACCTGGTCGGCGTGCTCCGCCACCATCCCGAGATCGTGGGTGATGAGGATCAGGCTCATGCCGAACTCCTGCTGCAAAGACTTCAGCAGCTCGAGGATCTGGGCCTGGATCGTCACGTCGAGGGCGGTCGTGGGCTCGTCGGCGATGATCAGCGCCGGGCTCAGGGCGATCGCCATTGCGATCATCACCCGCTGGCGCATCCCGCCGGAGAACTGGTGCGGGTAGTTCCCGGATCGCTCCTCGGCGTTTTGGATGCCGACCATCTTCAGCAGCTCCACCGCCCGCCGGCGGGCCTGCCTCCGGCTTTTTTCTCCGTGGACCAGGAGCACCTCGGCCACCTGGCGGCCCACCGTCTGCACCGGGTTCAAAGAAGTCAACGGGTCCTGGAAGATCATCGCAATGCGGTTGCCCCGGAGCTTGCGCATCTCGTCGTCGCCAAGCTCCAGCAGGTTGACGCCGTTGAACCGGATACTGCCCGAGACCACCCGGCCCGGCGGCGGCACCAGGCCCATGATCCCCAGCGCCCCCACGCTCTTGCCGGAACCGGATTCCCCCACTATGGCCAGCGTTTCTCCCTGTTCGACCGAGTACCCGATCCCGTCGACCGCCTTCACCACCCCGTAGTCGGTCGGGAAGTGGATGCGCAGGTCGTCCACCTCCAGCAGCGGCCGGCCGGGCACCGTCCCCTCGGCGACCCGGGAGCCGGAGACCGACCCGGCGGCGCCCGCCATCAGCGAAGCCTCGGGTCCATCGAGTCCCGGAGCCCGTCGCCCACGAAGATGAACCCGAGGACCGTGACCACGATTCCCAGCCCGGGGAAGATCACCAGCCACGGCTCGGTGGTCATGAAGGTCTTGCCCTCGCTGACCATGTTTCCCCACGCCGGCGTGCCCGCCGAGACGCCCAGACCCAGAAACGACAGCGCGGCTTCCACCAGGATCACGGTCCCGGTGGACACCATGCTGAAGACGATGACCGGCGCCAGGGCGTTCGGGATTACGTGCCTGGTCAGGATGCGCCAACGCCCGGCCCCGAGCGCCCGGGCGGCCTCGACGTAATCCGACTCCTTGACCTGCAGGATGCTCGACCGGAACAGCCGGGCGACGGTCGCCCATCCGAACAGGCCGATGGCAACGAAGAGAGCGAGGATCCGGGGAAACTCCGGGCCGAGGGCCACCAGCACCAGGATCACGCCGACGATGAACGGGAACGCGAAGAAGACATCCGCGATTCGGCTGATCACCGCGTCGACGCTTCTGCCGAAAAACCCCGCCAGGGCTCCCAGCGTAAGCCCGAGCAGCAGGGCGATCGAGGTCGCCACCACGCCGATGCTTATCGAGATGCGTGATCCGTAGACGACCCGGCTGAAGTAGTCCCTTCCCAGCACGTCGGTGCCGAACCAGTGCTTGAGAGACGGGGGATGCAGCGAGAGCGACAGGTTCTGCAGGCCCGGGTCGTATGGGGCGATGAAGGGCGCCAGCAGCGCGGTCAGCGCAAGTCCCATGATGATCGTCGTCCCCAGGATGGCCAGCCGGTTGCGCCGCAGCCGGCGCCAGACGTCCCCCCACAGGGTCTGCATCGGGACGTCGCCGGCGGCACCGGCGATGACCGCACTCGGGCCCAGAGCCTGCTCCCGCTGCCGAACGGCCTCCACCTCCGGGGGGACGGTCGCATCCTCTACCCGGTCAGTCATAGCGGATCCTGGGATCCAGGAAGCCGTACGAGATGTCGACCGTAAGGTTCACCAGCATGAAGGTCACCATGAACAGGACCGTGGCCCCGATGATCACCGGGTTGTCGTGGGCGATGATTCCCAGGAACAGCTGGCGGCCGACCCCGGGCCAGCTGAAGACCGTCTCGGTCAGGATTGCCGTGCCGATGAAGGACCCGAAGTTCAGCCCCAGGTTGGTGACCACCGGGATGAGGGCGTTGCGCAGCCCGTGCTTGTAGATCACCGCCCGGTTGGACAGGCCCTTCGCTGCCGCGGTCCTGATGTAGTCCTGGCGCATCACCTCCAGCATCGTCGTCCTGGTCAGGCGGGCGGTCACCGCGGTCTCGACCGACGCCAGGACGATCGCCGGCAGGACGTAGCTCTTCCAGCCCTCGGTCACACCCGAGACCGGCAGCCGAAAAGGGGTGTCCCTCAACTGCACGCCGAACAGCATCTGCAGCATCAGCCCGAGCCAGAACACCGGCAGGCCGATGAGGATGCCGGTCGAGACCGTGACGAGCGTGTCCAGGTACGAGTAGCGCCTCACGGCGGAGATCACCCCGGAGACCACCCCGATGATCGCAACAACGACGATCGCCGCCGCGGCCAGCTTCAACGACCAGGGGATGGTGTCCTCCAGGATCCGCCGGACCGGCCGGTTGGTCTGGATGGAGGTGCCCAGGTCTCCCTCCGACAGCGACTTGAGGTACAGCGCGTACTGGGTGGGCACCGGCTTGTCGAGGTTGTAGCGCGCCCGGATCCGCTCCGAGACCTCCGGACTCAAATTGCGGTCCGAACCGAGCGCCTGGGTGGGGTCGCCGGGCAGCAGGAACAGCGCGCCGAACAGCAGGAAGGTCGCGCCGAAGAAGACCAGCACCATCTGCAGCAGCCTGCGGATGAGGTACCGGGTCAACGGGTCTCTGCGCTACCTGCGTTCGATCCCGGCGCCCGACCCGCTCAGGGCGCCGCGGCCGGACTGGTTGCCTGCGGGTCACCGGGGACCGTCGGGCTGGCCGGCACGGTGGCCGCCGGTGACGCCGTCCCGGCAGCGGTCGGGCTCTCGGCCGGCGTCTGGTCCGGGGCCTCCTCCCCCCCGCCCTTGACGTAGGCCTCACGCAGGGTCGGGTCCTCGAACGGGTCGATCTCCAGGCCTCCGAAGCGGTCGAGCTTGGCGAGGCGGAACTGGGTCCGCCACCACATCGGAACGATCGCCATGTCCTCGAGTGCCAGGTCCTCGGCCTGCTGGTAGAGCTCCGCCCGCTCCCCGGGGTCGGTCTCCTGCCGGGCCCGGTTCACCAGGTCGTCGTACTCGGGGTTCTCGTAGTTGGCCTTGTTGTCCTGGCTGGTCGAGTGGAACAGCGGGTAGAGGAAGTTGTCCGGCGTCGGGTAGTCCATACCCCACGCCAGCCGGTTCAGGCTGGCCGGCGCCCCGGTTTTGAGCCATCCGGTGTAGCCGCCGCCGCCGGTGAACTGTGCAGTCGCAGCAACCGCCTCGGTCTCGATCCCGAGGGTCGTCGCGATCTGCTGCGCAGTCGCCTGCATCCACTCGTCGTGGCCGGCCCCGGCGTTGAAGTACATCGTGAGCTTGTCGATGTTCACTCCCGACTCCTCGAACAGGCGCTTGGCCTCGTCGGGGTTGTACTCGCAGTACTCGCACGGTCCCTCGGCGCCGTCGCTGCGTGAGCCGGGCAGCAGCTCGGGCAGAATGCCGGCGGCAGGAGTGTTCAACCCGAAGAAGACCGCGTCGCTGATCGCCTTACGGTCGACCGACATCGAAACCGCCTGGCGGAACAGCTTGTTGTCCATCGGCGGCTGCTCGAGCGTGAACACCAGGTAGTTCAGTCCGGCCATGTCCCGGATCAGGAAGTTGCCCGGATTCTGCTCCCGCGCCTCCCGCGTCTTCGGCGGCGGGATGCGTGTCCAGTCGAGGTTGCCCGCCTGCCAGTTCACGTAGGAGGTGTCCTGGTCGGCGGTGATCACGAACCGGACCTCGTCGAGGTACGGCTTGGTGCCGTAGTAGTCGTCGTTTCGCACCAGCTCGATGGACTGGTTGTGCTGCCACGGCCCCTTCATCTTGAACGGGCCGTTGCCGATCGGGTTCTCCGCCCAGCTCGGCTGCTGGCCGGCAACAGCGGCATCCGAGGGAATCGGGAACAGCGGCAGGTGGCCGGCCTTGACCGGGAACTCGGCGTCGGCCGAGGTCAGGTTGAACTTGAGGGTGTAGTCGTCGACCGCCTCGATCCCGGGCAGCTCGTCGGACTCGCCGGCGGCGCGCTCGACCGCCCCTCTCAGCCCGTTCAGGTGGTAGCCCAGCCCGTCCGGGCTGTTGTAGATCTCGGGTGAGGTCGACCGGAGGGCGGCCCGCACGAACGCCTGCGCGGTCACCTCCTCGCCGTTGGAGAACCTCGTGCCTTCGCGCAGTGTGAACGTCCACTCGGTGGCGTCCTCGTTGGACTCCCACTCGGTGGCCACCCTGGGCTCGAGCGCCGCGGTCTCGTTGTCGTAGCCGACCAGGCCGTCGAACAGTAGCCGCAGGATCCTGGCGTCCTCCGAGCCCGCTCCCCGCGGTGGGTCCAGCGAGCCGGGCTCCTGGCTCTCCACGCGGATGAGTCCTCCCTGGGTCGGCTCGTCGCCGGTAGAGGTTGTCCCATCGCCGGCGCCATCCCCGGTGTCCCCGCATGCAGTCAGAAGCAGTAGCAGAACCAGCAGAACGGACGCCCCGCGCCGCCCCTTCCTGCTCCGATTCCTCCGGGACGTGCTGCCGTAAAGGTGACCATTCCAAAAGGGCATGTTTCCCTCCTCGCTGGACAGGGGCCTAGGGACGCGATGGAACCGAAGGAACCCTACCCCCGCAGCACCCGGTCTACCAAACACGGCCGCCGTGCCGGCTTCCGGCCGGCGTGCGCCCTGGGAATCCAGCCCCTCGACGCCTATAGTGAAAAGTCGTCCGGGCGCCGAACCGCGGCGCCGCACGAAGGGAGGCGACCATGGAAATCGCTGCGATCACCGCGTTCCTGGCTCCGTTCCTCTCGGCACTCATGAAGCCCGTTACCGCGGCCGCTGCCGACGCCGCAAGCAGCCTCGGCCAGGCCGCGGTCGAGCAGGCGAGGGTGTTGTGGGGACACCTCCGGGGAAAGGTCGAGACGAAGCCGATCGCCAAGGCGGCCGCCGAAGAGATAGCGGCCAACCCCGACGACGCGGCGGCTCGGGCAGCCCTTCAGGGCCAGCTCGAGAAGATCGTCGAGGACGACCCGGCGTTTGCCGATGAGCTCGCCAGGCTGTGGGAGAACGCGAAGAGGCAGGCCGGCATCACGGTCACCGTCACGGCGTCGGGGGCCGGCTCGATCGCGGTCGGAGGCAACGTCATCAACAGCCACTTCTCCACCAACGCCAACAACCCCTAGGCTCTAATGACGGCGGATCCCGGCGGCCCCCGGACGGATGTCGAGACGGCGGGTGACCGGAGCATCGCGGTGGGGCACGATGCGATCGCCAGCATATTCGCCACCGGGGACCACAACCGCTTCTTCATCGGCCAGTACGAGCAGCTTGCCGACGCCTACCTGAAGCCGTGGGCCCTGTACCGGGAGCTGGAGCTGGAGAGGTTCACCGGCCGGGAGTGGCTGGAGGAGGACCTGAAGGACTTCCTGGGCAACGCCGATCGGGGCTACTTCATCCTCGAGGGCGACGTCGGAGTGGGCAAGACCACCTTCCTGGCCTGGCTGGCGCTAAAACGCGGATATCTGCACCACTTCGTACACCTGCTGCACAGCGAGCGGGACGCCGCCACCGCGCTGCGCAACCTGTGCGCCCAGCTGATCCGCACCTGGGACCTCAACTCCCGGGCAATTGGCGGGGTGCTCCCGGCTGCGGCGTCGCGCCCCGACTTCTTCAACGAGACGCTCTACGAAGCCTCCCGGAGGCGGGACCAGCTTCGTCCCGGTGAGCCGATTGTGATCGTGGTCGACGGGCTGAACGAGGTGGACCCCGCACCTCCACCCAACCAAAACGTGCTGTCGCTCCCCAGCTCCCTCCCGTCGGGGGTCTACTTCGTGGTGTCGCAGCGCAGCGTGTACGTCCGGCTGGCGACCAAGGCGCCGCGCCGGGTGAAACAGCTGAACGCCCGGGCGCCCGAGAACCTCGAGGACATGCGCCGGTACATCGCGGATGCGGTCCGGCGGGAGGGCATCCGGCGAAAGCTCGAGGCGGAGGGGGTGGACGCTGGGGCATTCCAGCAGTCGCTTCTCGAGGCGTGCGGCGGGGTTTGGAACTACCTCTACTACCTGATGGCCGACCTGGAGAGCGGGGTAAGAGCGGTCACCGAGCTGGACACCCTGCCCACCGGCCTTTGGCAGTACTACGCCCAGTACTGGCAGTCGTGGCAGGAGGAGGACCCCGAGCAGTGGCGATCCGTCTATCAGCCCCTGCTCAGCACCGTCTCGGCCGCCCGCCAGAACCTGCCCGTGAAGGCGCTGGCCGGGCTGGCGGGGTTGGACGATGTCGACCGGGTGGCGTCGATACTCGGCGAATCCTGGCGCCCGTTTCTCCAGGTCGACGACGCTGGGGAGGAGTTCCGCTACGGCATCCTTCACCCGAGCCTTAGGGACTTCATGGAGGGCCGGGTCGATCTCGGCAGCCTGACCTCCGCCGAACACGCGGTGGTGCACCGCATGGCCCGCGCGACGAGGGCGGCCCACTCCCGGATCGCCGGCCGCTACCTCGATGCGTGGGGGGGTCTCGACTCCGGCCTGCCCGGGCTGCGGAAGCCGAGCCTCGCCATGATCGACGGCGGTTACGGCCTGCACCACCTCGCCGAGCACCTGATCGCCGCCGAACGTGCCGACGACCTTCACCGCCTGCTGTGGATCGGGTGGAGCTCGAACACGGTCCCCGAGGCTCCGGGGGGCCACGTGGTCAACGCCTGGCGCGAAGCGCACGAAACGGCAAATACACTTTCCCAGTACGTCAACGACGTCAGCCGCGCCTGGGAGCTGGCCGAGACGAGCTCCCGGACGGCGGTCGGAAAGGGTGAGACTCCGGACTCGGTGACACTGGAGCTCCGCTACGCCCTGCTGACCGCGTCGGTGAACAGCATGGCGGCCAACGTACCTTCGACACTGTTGCTGGAGCTTATGAGGTCTGGCAGGTTGCCGGTCGAGGAGGCTATTGCCTACGCCCGGCTGGCTCCCGACCCGTTGAACCGGGCGGAGGCGCTACTCGCCCTGGGCCGTTCGCTCCCCGAGCCGCAGCGGAGCCGGCTGCTGAGTGAAGCCCTGGGAGCCGCCCGGGCGGTGGACGACGAGCAGTGGCGCACCGCGGCGGTGACGCTGATTGCCCCCTTCCTCTCCAAGGCCAACGCCCGGGACGGGGAGGCGGTGGTCAACACGATCGTCGACGACTACTGGTTCGAAGCGGCGCTTGGAGCACTGGACTCGCTGATCGGCACCGGCAAGCCCGCCGGCACCCGGGCGCCGGACCGGGACCCCGGGGACGAGAGCTGGTACGACCCGGCGCTGGCCGTCGACCACGCACTCACGGTCGCCCGGGCCATCGAGGTCCGCCAGGCCGAGGCTCTGGCCCGGCTGGTGGGCCGGCTGCCGGAAAACCGCTCCGATCACGACCGTCGGAAGGCGCTGACCACCGTCCGCACCGTTCGGCACGACCGGTGGCGGTCCGACCTGCTCACAGCTCTTGCCGCCGAGATGGAGGAGTCCCGGGATGCCGTCCTGGAGGAGGCGCTGGCGGCCGCCCGGGCGGTCGGCGACAGCGAGGAGCACGGGCGGGCGATGGCTGCGATTTCCGACCACCTAGCGCGCCTGGGCAGGACTGCCGAAGCAATCGCGACCGCCGAGAGCATCCCCGACCCGTACCTGCGGGCCGAGGCCCTGGCCGCCCTCTCCGAGAAGCTGGCGGGCGACCACCGCGACCCGGCGAGACAGGCGACCGTGGCGTCGCTCGAACAGATCTCCGGTGACGTCGACCGGGCCAGGGTCCTCATGCGCCACCATGCGCTCAGCCTGGTCGAGGGCACCGGCGAGCCGGATACCGCCCTGCTGGGGACCATCGCGGACGACTACTGGCGGGGCGCGGTGGTCGCCGCTCTCATCCCGTCGATGGAGGACGGCGCCGCCGCTGGGGCGTCGGAGGCGGTGTTGCAATCTGCGGCCGGGTTGGGCAGCTCTCATCAACGTTCCGGGTTGCTCGCCCGGCTCGCTCCCGTGCTGACCGCGGAGCAGGTTGATGGAGCGACCGCCGTTCTGTCCGAGGTGGCCGAGCCCGACGACCGCGGGCGGTTGGCGTCCGGCCTCGCAGCCAGGCTGGCGGAGCTCGGACGGGCCGAGGACGCGGTTGCCACTGCGGCCGCGATCGAAGACGAGTACTGGCGGGCCGCCACGCTGACCACGATTGCCGCAAAGCTGGCCGAGGGCGGAAACGCCGCCGCCGGCATCGACGCCGCCCGCCGGATCCCCTACCTCCACTGGAAAGCCGAGGCCCTGGTCCGGCTGGCCGCCGCCGGTGCGGGAGGCGCCGAGATCGTCGAGGAGGCGCTCGCCGAGGTTCGCACCGCGCCGCACGACAACTGGAAAGCCACCGCGCTGGCCCGGCTGGCCCCCCACCTGCCGGAGGACCGCCGGGCGGCGGTGTTCAACGAAGCGGTGGAAGCCGCCGGGAGCCAGGAAAAGCCCCACGACCGCTGGTACTGCATCTCCCACGTCGCCGGCTTCATGGCCGCCGCCGGGCTTCCAAGAGAGGCGCTAGAGCTGATCGAGAAGATCGACGACCACTACTGGAAGGCCGATCTGCTTCTACGCACCGCCCCCGCGCTGCCCGAAAGCCTGCTCGACGATGCGGTTGAGCTGGCGCGGGGCATCAACCACCAGCCTGAGAGGGCCCGGGTGTTCGGAGCTTTGGTGCCCCGGTTCGGCAGGGCGGCCCCCGAGCAGCTCCACCAGGTGTGGAGCGATACCCTTCACCTCCTGGCTTCGGGGACCCGGCAGGAGCTGCTGCTGGTTCTGCCCGGTCTCCTGCCGGCGTTCGGCAGCCTGGGCGGACCGGAGGCGATGGTCGAGTGCGCGCAGATAGTCGAGTCGGTTCGCCGCTGGTGGCCCTGACTCCTCCCCCTAAACCGGCCCCGGGTGATCCGACCAGAGGCGCCAGATCTTGACCTGTTCGATCCGGCCCTTGAAACCCCGGCGGTCCTGGTCCGGCCACGCCCCGATGTTCAGCCCGAAGGGCCATCCGACCGGGTCGACCCGGCCCAGGGCCTGCAGCTTCAGCCCCACCCGCTCCCCGTTCAGGTAGAGCGCCGAGGTGTCGGAGCCGTCGTAGAGGTAGGTAACGTTCGCCCACTGTTCGAACGGAAGCAGCCCGGTCCTGCTCCGGACGCTCTCCCACCGGTAGCCGTTGTAGATCGCACCCTCCAGGGTGCCGTCGGGCTCCAGCAGGAACGAGAAGGAACCGAAGCCTTCGACGATCGTCCGGCGCCCGCCGAGCTCCTCCAGCCAGATCCAGGCGCTCACCCGCAGGGCGTTGAGCCCGGTGAGGCTGGGCGACGGAGGCACGACCACCCGATCCCCCAGGCCGTCGAACGCCAGGGCACCCGAACCGGGGATCCTGCCTTCGGCCGGCACCGGGCCGTCGATACGGCCGTGGTTGCCGAATCCGGACCGGTCCTCGGCCCGGCCCTCGCCGTAGTGGTGCCAGACAACGAGCTCGAACCCGGCCGGTGCGGCTGCGTAGCTCACCGTCGCCCCCTCCCTCGGCTTGAACCAACAGCGTACCGATACCCATCCTCGACCTGCTGGCGCATAACCTCGATGGAGAAGTCCGACTCCACGCGCTTCAGCGCCCGGCCCCCCATCTCGAGCCTCTCCACCGGGTTGGCGAGCATCCACAGGGCCGAGCGCGCCAGCCCCTCGACGTCTCCCTTAGGGACGATCAATCCCTCCACCCCGTCGCCCACCAAATCCGCGACGCCGCCGGACGCGGTGGCCACCACCGGACAGCCGGCAGCCATGGCGTGCAGCACCGCCCGCGGGGTCCCCTCGTTGTCCGCCGAGTGCATCAGCAGGGTCAGACCCCGGCAGATCTGGGGAACGTCTTCCACGAAGCCGGCGAAGCACACGAACGGCTCGATCTGCAACTCGCCGGCCTGTCTTTCGAGCCGCCGCCGCTCCGGGCCGTCGCCCACCATCAAAAACCGGGCGCCCGGGCTTTCGGCCGAGATGACCCGGCAGGCCCGGAGAAACAGGTCCGGCCGCTTCTGGACGTGAAGCCGTCCGATCGACGCCACGACGTCGGAGCCGGCTGGAAAGCCGAAGCGCCGGCGCAGTTCGGCCGCCGCCTCTCCTGCGGGCCGCTGCTCCGGCAACCGCACCCCGTTGGGTACGTAGCGAACCGGCACCGCCGGCGCCGCGCAGCTTGCGCGCCGCGCCTGCTCGGCGCTGGAGGCGATCAACAGGTCCAGATAGCGGTAGCTGCGCAGCTCCAGCGCCGAACGAAGTGCCCTTCGAAGGCTTCCCTCGGCGAGCAGGTGGCAGGTCCCGACCACCGGCAACTCCCATGCCCCCGGGCGCAGCTGGCGCAGCGCCGGGGCGAGGTGAGTGGCCCGGTACCCGTGGAGGTGGATCAGGTCGAAGCCCAGCCGGTTGAAGTCGGACCGCAGGTAGCGGACCAGC
>DATABX010000095.1:0-18925 GCA_036259335.1 Actinomycetota bacterium | reverse complement strand
GCCAGGTTTTCCTTGTCGAACTTGTCGAAGAATTCGTCCCACGAGATCTCCTCCAGCGAGTCCTCGGCTCCCCGGCCCGGGAAGTCAATACGCAAAATTCCCGGCTCGCCGTCGCCGGTGCCTTTCACAGTCGCCGGCTTGCCGCCCCGATCCTCGACCCATTTGCGGATCTCCTCGTGGTCGGTCGTCTTCTTGCTTTCGCTCATGGTCACCTCCCTCACGCTGTAGCACTCGTTAACCGGATACCCCGAAGTGCCGGCTGGAAATCGGCCATCAGCATGCGACGGGGGCCGGCCGTCGGGGGGCCCGTAGGCTTCGGGCGCCGTTTTCCGAGTTTCCCGCCGGGTAGGAATTCGATAGCGGAGATTCCAAGAAGCGGGTCGACGCAGAGTTTCAGGAGGCGACTATGGCCGGCAAACCCATCTCCCAGCTTCTCCAGGAGTGGCCCGAGCAGTCGCGAGAAGCCGCGAAGCTTGTGGTCGACAAGTACGGCGATCCCGACGAGGCTACTCCCACCCAGCTCACCTGGCACCAGGCCGGGCACTGGAAGCGGATCGTGGCCACGAAGACCTACTACGACCACAACTTTCCGTCGCCGCACATCGACGCCGTGGAGACGGTTGTCGACTACGGGGTCCCGTCCGGGAAGGTCAGCGATCTGGCGGCATTCGACGGCAGCGTGATCGTCGAGCGCACCGCGGGCGAGGTCTCGGCCCGCTGCCACGACGAGGAGGCCAACAACCTGGCCCTCAACCTCATGCACGACATCGTCACCGGCGCAAAGACGGTCGACCAGGCGCGGAACTACTACGCCAAAGAGTTCCTGGACTACCGCAGAGGCAAGCCGACGCCGTACATGGAGAAGCTGCACTTCTCGCCCGGCAACTCAACCGCGGACCCGGACGAGCGCCTGCTCTCCGACCAGGACCTGGAGCAGGCGATGGCCGAGGGCAAAAAGCAGCAGTGACCCTCGAATCACGAACCGGAGCGACGACGAAAGGGAAACCATGGCGACTAACAGACTGACGCGATCCAGGAGCCACCGCGTGATTGCCGGAGTTTGCGGCGGCATTGCCGAGCACTACGGATGGAGCCTGGGCCTGGTCCGGTTCCTGTTCGTCCTGTTCGGGCTGTTCGGCGCCGGGGAGATCGCCTATATCGTCCTGTGGATCGTCATGCCCAAGGAGTGACCGCAGCCTCCTTCAGGCCGGATGCCTCAGCGAACGAAATAGCGCTGGGGCGGCATGAAATCTCCCACGGGGGTTTCGCGGGCCCCCGCGGCCCGTACGTGCTCCTCCAGCGGATCTCCCTTGTGCATGGCGAGCAACAGCCGGCGGGCACCGAACCATCCTGCGCCCAGAACGTGACGCTGCGCCTGCGGAGTGCTCTCGTTCAGGGCCCAGGTTGACACGAAGAGGTCGGCCCCGAAGCCGGCAAGCTTGTCGATCAGGCCGAGCGGAACGACGTTGAACTTTCCCTCCGCCAGGGTCGACGAAGGGTCGGAGTGCAGGACCACCTGCTCCTGGCCGAATATCGACGATAGGTAGAGCCACTGAACCGCCGAGAACAGAGGTGTGTCGACCAGCACGTAGGTCGGAGACCCGCCGTGGAGGCGCCGAAACAGCTTCGCCAGGTTGCCGTAACCGCCTCCCCACTCGACGACCCTCGACTGGCCGGCCACGTGAATTCCCGTCTCCTGTTCATACCGAAGCAGGTGGTAGAGGTGGTGAATGGTGTTCGAGGAGGTGACGACGTCCCGCTCCTCCAGCCGGATGCGGGGCGGGTTTCCGACGGCATCCTCCGACGCCAGCCGGCAGTCGGCCAGCCGGGGCAGGACGTAGGGAAGCTCGTGGGGAAGGTACTGGGGTCCGACGAACATCTGGTACAGGATGCAGTGATGGCGCAGGAAGCCGGCCGGAGGGGTGGGGAGAAGGAACGCCTCCAGCTCTGCGTTGCGGTCAGCCCAATCACTCCGGACGAACGACCCCGGCGACGCACCTTTCACCGATTCGAACATCTCCTCGAACCGGGAACTCAGCAGCTGGAACCTCTTGCCGGTCGAGGCCTCGTCGGTTGAGCTCAGATCAACCCGCCTAGTTGCCGGTGAGAGCCGAGACGCCTTCCTGCAGGGTGCTGACTCCCTGCAGCGGTAGAGACGTGCTGTCCGCCTCGCCGACCTCCTCGGAGGGGACCAGCAGGATTTCGGCCCCGGCAGCTTCGGCTGCCGCAGCTTTCTGGGGCAGCCCTCCCACCGGCCCGACCTCCCCGTCGATCCGGATGGTGCCGGAGGCGGCGACGTCGCGGTCCCGGGCCAGATCCCTCGGGTCGAGCATGTCGGTGATCGCCAGGGCGTACGCCAGCCCGGCTGAGGGCCCGCCGATCTCGCGCTCCCGGAACTCGATCTCGAAGGGCAGGTCTATGTCGAAGTCCCTGGTCTCGACGAGGATTCCGATGCTCGGGCGGCCGCCGCCCCGCGGCTCCAGCCGGGTGCTCGGCACCCGGAGCTCGAGCTCGGTTCCCTCCCGCTCGACCGTCAGCTCGAAGGTCGTCCCGGCCGGCCGCTCCCGGATGAAGGTCGCCAGCTGATCGGCAAGGTCGACCCGGTTGCCGTCCACCGCGGTTACCACGTCGCCCACCTCGAGCTGCTTGCTGGCCGGCGAGTCCGGGAGAATGCCCGCGATTCGGGCTCCGGTCCCCGTCAACGTGACCTCGAAGCCTGCGGCCCGCGCGGCAGCTGCCGCCGCAATCAACTGGCTTTGAACGAAGACGTTCTCCTGTTCCTCGGCGTACTCGGCGTTCCCCACCCCCTCGGGCACGACCGCCGAGATGGGAAGAACGTCCTGCTGCGGGTGGACGATCGCCCACAGCGCTCCGAGTCCGGTCGGACGGATTACCTGGACGGCCAGGAGCAGGTACTCGCCGGTGGTCTCGGTGACGGGAACGCCGTCGATGGTGATGTCCTGAGAGATGTCGACGGCCGGCGCCGGCGAGAGCACGGCCAGGGGAGGTTGGTAGAAGGCGGCGGCGGCCAGGGCGATGACCAGGGTCACCACCACCCACACTGCGACGCCGGCGCTTTTCGCCTCGGGTTCGGGAGCCGGTCCCCGGGCCTGCTCCAGCTCCAGCGCCTTCACGACGTCGGAGACCGAAAGAATGCCGGCTATCCGCTCGGAGTCGTCCAGCACCACCGCCCGGCCGAGACCGGCTCGGAGTGCGGTGAGCGCGTCCATCATCTCGGTGTCCGGGTCGACGACGGGGACCGAGTCGGCCGGAAGCATCACGTCTCTCACCAGCAGGCGCTGACGGTCGCCGGCCGGCACCGCTCCGGCCATGCGGATCGAGATCAAGCCCAGGAGTTCGCCGTTGTCGCTTACCGGGAAGGTCGAGTGCCTCAAGGGAAGGATCCACTCGAGGAAGTCCGCGACGGTCAGCGTCGGCGACGCCTTCACGGGCTCGGCGGTCATCAGATCCCGCACCTTGAGCGGCCGGAAGACCCTGGCCAGGTGGGCGTACTGCGCTTCCGACTGCGCCGCCTGCAGGAGAAAGAAACCCAGGACGATGAACCAGATGCCGCCGGTGACGGCGCTGGAGAACAGGCTCAGAAATCCGGCGCCCATCAACACGTAGCCGAACGCCGTGCCGGCTCTTGCCGCCGACAGGGTTGCCGCGGTGAAGCTTCCCTGGCGGTGCCACAGCCAGGAGCGAAGCACCCGGCCGCCGTCGAGCGGAAGAGCCGGAACCATGTTGAAGGCCAGGACGATCAGGTTGATCCGGCCCAGGTAGGTCGCAACGCCGACAACCTGCTCCGGCATCCCGGCGTTGTCCCCGAGAAGGCCGGCGGCAGCGAACGCCAGCCCCAGAAACAGCGAAACAATGGGCCCGGCGATGGCGATCCTGAACTCGGCTCCGGCCGACGGGAACATCCCTTCGAACCGGGCTACCCCTCCGAAGAGCCACAGGGTGATGCCGTCCACCTTCATCCCTTCCTTCAGGGCCTGGAAGGCGTGCCCCAGCTCATGCAGGAGGATCGACACGAAGAAGATGACGGCCGACACGACGCCCATGTAGATGTACGAGCGCTCGTCGAGCCCCGGGTGGGTCCGGGGGAAGAGCTGGTCTCCCAACGACCAGGCGATGAATCCCGCCACGAAGATCCAGGACCAGTGCGCCCCGATCGAGATCCCGCGGACCTTGAGGAACGTGATGCTCGGCGACAACATGTCGCGGCCGCCTTCGGTCACGGTGCGGCGGGGCCTCCGGCCCTTGGAAGCGGCCGGCTCGCCGGTTTTCGAGGAGGGTTCGGGCATGTAGTAGTGGTGCCCGGCATGGCGGATCGTTAACCGCCGGACCGGCTGAGCCTCCGCGCCATCGACTCTACGTCCACCGGTAGCTCGTTACGCTCCCGGAACACCCAGGGCAGGCCCCGAACCGCCTGAACCACTCCCCGCCGCGCCCGGCCGTTGAATGCCGCCGTCGCCAGGGCGGTGAGGGTGGATTTCGCCACGACCGAAGGGGACCGCAGCAGCCAGGTGGTCCAAAGGCTGTTGCGGGTGATGATCTCGGTGCGGGCCTCCCGGTCCCGGATCGAGGACGGATGGTGGTACGCCGTCAGGTGATCCACATAGACCAGCTCCCAGCCGGAGGCGGCCAGGTTGAGCGCCAGGTGGTCCTCCTCTCCGCCGATGCCGAAGTGAGCGTGGAAGCCCCCGGCCTGCAGGTACGCCTCCCGCCGGACGATCGCCCCACAGGCGATGAAGCCGAGTATCCGGGGCCCCGGCAGCGCCGGAGCCCGCCCCAGCGGGCTGTTGGCCATCTGGAGGCAGGTCGGGTCCACCTCCTCCCGCTCACCCACGAGCACTCTCGCAGCCACCAGCCCCAGATCCGGGTGGGCGTCGAACGTACGCGCCGCCTCTTCGAGGCTTCCGGGCGCCCACCACGAGTCGTCGTCACAGAAGGCGACGTACGGCGTATCGAGGGCTTCGACTCCAACCGTTCGGGCCGCCGCTCCGATGTTGGCCGGCAGCCGAAGGACCTTCACGTCGGGGAAGCGCCCGGCTGCCGTCAGCGCCGAGTCGTCGGTGGAGGCGTTGTCGACGACCACCACCGCCGGCTGCTCGGGCAGCTCCCGAAGCTTTTGGAGAGTGGTCACCAAACCGGCCGCCCGGTTCCGGGTTGCTATCACCACTCCGACCTGCGAGCTCACGGGATGCCCCGGCGCATCCGCCGCTCGATTCGCAACCGCCCTCCCGGCCTGCTGCCCCAGCGAATCAAGCGCTCGCAGCGGGCATCCTCCGGGTGCTCGGGCTGTCTACTTCAAGGTTGCCGCTTGAGATGTGGCGCCACGCCTCCTCCAGCCCCTGCCGAAGTATGGCGGTCATCTCGGCGAACTCCAGGGGTCCCGATGTCAGGGGAGGTGAAAGGCCGATGGCCGGGCCGAGGTCGTCGATCCGGCAGATCAGACCGAGCTCGGGCAGCCGGCGGCTGAGGAAGTCGGACAGCAGCCAGCTCTTCTCCTGCTTGGAGAGGGGCTCGCCGTCCTTGTCCAATGAGATCGCCCAGAAGTAACCCATTCCCCGGACTTCGCCGACCAGAGGAACTTCCCGAAGACTCTCCAGCCGCTCACGGAACTCCGCCTCCAGGAATCGAACCCGCTCGTTCAACCCCTCCCGTTCGATCAGGTCGATGCTGGCCAGCGCCACGGCACAGCAGACCGGGTGGCCGGCAAAGGTCAGGCCGTGGCTGAAGGAGGTCCTGGATCGCTGGAAGCGCTCGGCGATCCGGTCACTAACGACCAGCCCGCCCAGCGGCGCATACCCCGAGGTCACCACTTTGGCGAAGCTGATCATGTCCGGCACGTAGTCCAGCCGGGAGCAGCCGAACCAATCGCCCAGCCGGCCGAAGGCGCAGATCGCCTCCTCGGACACCAGGAGCACGCCGTACCGGTCGCAGATGTCCCGTACCCGGGAGAAGTAGCCGGCGGCCGGGGTCAGGCATCCGCCTCTGACCTGTACCGGCTCGAGGAACACGGCGGCCACCGTCTCGGGCCCCTGCGACAGGATCGCCTGCTCGATGTCGTCGGCGCAGGCCAGCGTGCACGCCGGCTCGCCGGAACACAGCTTGCAATGCGACTGGTGGTTGGGGGAGACGTGGCTCGCCAGGTCGTTCAGAAGCGGGCGGAACGGATTTTTCAGGCTCTCCAGACCGCTTACCGACAGGGCACCGAGGGTCGTACCGTGGTAGCCCATCTGCCGGGCGATCACCTTGGTTCGCTCCGGCTCCCCGGCAAGCGAGAAGTACTGGTGGGCCAGCTTCCACGCCGACTCCACGGCTTCGCCACCTCCGGTGGTGAAGAAGACGCGGTTGAGGTCGCCGGGGGCCAGGCCGGCGATGCGCTCGGCCAGCTCGGCGGCGGGCGGGTGGTTGTGTGTCCAGATCGGGACGAAGCCAAGCCTGGAGGCCTGGTCGGCGGCGGCTTGGGCGATCTCGGTTCGGCCGTGCCCGACCTGGACGGCGTAGAGCCCGGCCATGCCGTCCAGGTACCGTTTGCCGGAGGTGTCCCACAGGTAGCAGCCTTCGCCCCGCTCGATCGTCACCGGTGACGGCGTGTCCTCGGTGGGGGGCCGGCCGAAATGCTGCCACAGGTGCCGCCGGGCGGCCCGCTCGATTGACCTCTCGTCGCGCATGGGAAACCTCCATCGCGGTTAACGGGTTGTCGATCTTGGAGACTCGGCTCGAGATTCAGATCGATAGCTACCCGGAAAACGGCGGCAGGTAAACGGGAGGGGACCGTCGGCCGTCAGAGCTTGGAGACGAAGTCCTCCACCAGGCGAGCGGTCTCGTCCGGCAGCTCGAATTGGGGGAAGTGGCTTGCGGCTTCCAGCCGGCGGACGGAAAACCAGGCGTGCTCGGAAGCGAAGTTTTGCTGGGCCTCCAGCTCCGCCGGATCGTCCGGTTGAGCGTAGACATGAAGGGATTTCACCGGGGCGTCCAGCGACGACAGGACGTCGACCGGAGCGCCGAAGCGGGTGTAGGCGGACTCGATCTCACGGCCGGCGCGCATCCAGGTTTCGGCTCCGTAGGAATCCATGCGGGCCAGCTGTGCCTCCACGCCGGCGTGGTTCCCCGCCCCCCGCCACATCCCGAACAGCTGGTTTTTGACCTCCTCCCAGCCATCGGCGTCCTGCATGCGGCGAAGTCCCGCAAGAAAGGGTGGAGGAGCGCCCAGTACCATCCAGCTGAGGAACACGCAACCTGCCACCCGGTCGCCCAGCCGGCGGCGAAGCTCCAGCGCCACCCAACCGGCGTGGGAGGCGGCCACCGGGACGATCCGATCGACCTGCGCCGACTCGACAACTGCGAGGACGTCCTCGACCATCTGTCCGTATCCGTAGTCCGAGGCCGGCCGATCCGACTCGCCGTGCCCACGCCAGTCGACGACTATCGTCCGGTGCCGTTCGGCGAGGAAATCGACCACCGGAGAGAACTGGAACCGGTCGGAACACCAGCCCGGAAGGCAGACCAGCGCGAGATCTCCGACCCCCCGGTCGTCGTAAGCGATGCTGATGCCGTCCCTGGTCAACGCGTGAGATGCCATGACTGCTCCTTTCGCAACCGGCGCCGCAAGCATGCAATATTAATGAAAGTATTTCACTAACGGAATGTAGTTGCGAAATCGGGGCGGGTCAAGACCTTTCTGCGTGGCTTTTGAGGTGGGAGAGGGCGAGCTCGACTATCACGTCGCCCACCTCGGTCCGTTCCACTCCGGCGTCCACGAGTGATTTCCAGAACGGGAAGTCGCAAAAGGTGATCAGGACCGCAGTGGAACGCTCGGAAAAACCGAGGCCGTCGACGACGTACCGTACAAACGTTCCCAGGGCCCTTTCCTGAAGCCCAACCGCTTCCCCCACTGCCGGGATCAGGTCCCGCTCGCGCCGGGCGGCGTGCAGCCAACCTTCCCCGGCGGCGTAGCAGACGCACGACTCCCGGATGAAGAACTCCAGCCGCTCGGCGGGGCTGGTGAGATGTTCGAACTTTGCGCCCGCCTCCTCGAGGGTGGGCTGGGCGACGACGTCGAACACCGAGCGGGCGCAGGCCGGGATCAGCTCGACCAGCGAAGGGAAGTGCCGGTACACCGTCGCCGGCGCCACGCCGGCCCGCTCCGCGATCTCCTCCCAGCTGGTAGCCAGAATGCCCCTCTCGGTGTGAAGCTCGGTGGCCGCCCGCACGATTCGCGCTCGGGTTTCGGCCATGGCCTGGGATCGGGCCTGCATCTGGTAGCGCCGGGGACTCATCGATCCGCACTTTGCCGAGAAATGTTCACTAACGAATTCTCTCGATAAACCGGCTGACGGTCAACGTGCCGGCTGAGCGGCCTCGTGGAGGTTAGGGTTGTAGGTCGGATCAAGCCACCACCTCTGCAGGACCCGGCTGTGACGGTCCTTCAGGATGGCGGGTGGATCACCGGGGGCGTGGGTGGGCCCATGCGACTCAGGGGCGAGGCGCACCCGCCCCTCGAGAAGCTCCTCCTGCAGCCGCAAGGCATCCGCATCGCCGAACTCCGTGCGCCACCAGTCCCACGCCAGCTAGTCGGCGGTGGCCTCCCACGCGACCTCGTCGCTCGGAGGACCCAGAGCGGCAGTCCCCGGAAACCACTCGTGCGCCATCTCGTGGGCCAGGACCCACGCCCGGCAGGTGCCTTCGGTTCCTGCCGACGACCGAAAGCCGCTCCAGGCCGGTGGTGAGACCAGCTCCGCCGAGTCGATCAACAGGTAACCCGGTCCCGCCATGCCGCGCACCGGTCCCGGGATCGCCACGGGGGAGACGGTGATCCGGTTCACCGGCGGCGGTCCGAGGACGGCGGTGAGGTGGGTGACGACCGAGACCGCCAGCCCTTCGAAGGCCGGGACGTCGGCGTTGCGGTTGCCGGCGTAGACGTCGATCCGGGTGTGCCCGACCCGCTCGGATGCGGCGCCCCCGTCCCTCTGGCTACACGCCTCGGCAAGTATTCGCAGAGTCCATAGCGAGGCGCCGGGACGCTGCGGCCGCATCTCGCCGCACCGGTCGATGCGCCGCCCGAGCGCTCGGCCGGCCGGGCCTGCGGCAAAGAATGGTATGGCGAACAGACCGAGGGTAGGCCGGCCGCGAGCAGCCTGTTGACGATGGGCACCCGGCGCGCCTGCGGAGGGCACTGTCGGTCCGGGGCATCCCGCCTCGATTGCGCCGCCGGCCCACCTGCGCCGTAGGCGGCCCGCAGAGGCTCGCCGTGCAAGGGGTCCCCTCGTGAGCGGCTTAAGGAACGGCGCGAAGCGCCGTGGTAAATACCGGAGGCGGAAGCTTCTGGACCGAGTAGGAACCGGCTGGAAGCATCGAGGCCGGGACCCCTTGCGGGGTGAGTGGCGGGCGTACAGCCTTCGGGTGGAACCCTTCGTTTGCGACCGGCCGAGACCTGCAGGGGCGGCCTGGCCAGCGCCCGGCCCGGGCTGTCTCAAGGCGAGGACCGCTCTGGTGTGCACTCGGGCCGGCCTGAAGGCGGGTGCCCCAATTCCGAAACGGCGCGAGCCGTGGAAGGTTCCGCCCTGCGGGCGGCCGGTGAAACCGGTCGTGATGAAAGGGGGAGAACGGAGGCGAAGGCTAAACGGTCCCAGCGGGGACCAGCCTTCGCAAGTCGGTACGGATGCTCGGCATCATTGCGAACGAAGAGGACGATGGCTACCCGGATGGACCGCCTTGGGTCCGCCAAGGACGGCGGCGGCGTTACCGGGGCCGGCATCGACGAATCCAGATCAAACTGCATGACGACGAGTACGAGGTGATCGCCAGGGCGGCGGGATATGTAGCCCTCACTCCAACCGGCTTCGCGGCGGAAGCCTCGGTGCAGGGTGCCGAGGCCACCGTTGCCCGCCATGAGGCCGGTCCGGTGCCGGCGACGGACCAGACGCTGGCGCTGCCCAACGAGCAACTGCTGCAGGAGACGGTCGTCGCCATGATGGCGGCGACCACTGAGCTAAACCGGATCGGGGTGAACCTCAACCAGGTTGCGGCCAAGTTCAACGCCACCGGCGAGCTCCCCCGGGCGGGTCAGGTTTGAGGCGATCGCCGACGCCGTGTTCGCAAACATCGAGGTCCTCGAGGAGCGCACGACTCAGGCCGCCAAGCAGCTGCGCCGGAGCCGAACCAAGCGGTGATCGGCGTCTATATCCTGGGCAGCCACCTCGGCGGGCTCCTCCGGGACCTCTACGGCCCGGGGCGCGAGAACGAGCACGAGGATCCCCATATCGTCGCCTCCTGGACCGGCCAGACCGAGCGGCTGGACCCGAAACTAATCGCCGGGCGGGTGGACTTCCGGCAGCTGACGTCGACCATGATGGCTCCGAACGACTTGATGCGGACCCCGCAGAAACAGCCGGTTCTGCACGTACCGCCTGTCGGCGGCCAGACAGGGACCCGGTGGCCAGGCCGACCGCATGCTGACCGATCGGGAGTGGGGCGACATCGCGCTCAGGGTGGTCAAGAGCTGGGCCTGGGAGGGTCAACGACCCGGCCGGCTGTCGCTGGATCGCGGTCCGGCACGGCCCGGAGCATGTCCACCTGGTGATCACCCTGGCCCGCCAGAACGGCCAACGGGCCGACGTCCCCTTTAGCAAGCTGCGGATCTCAAAGACCTGCGAGGCGATCTCCAAGGAGTACGGCCTACGGGTGGCGCCGACGCCGGATAGCACCGCCGGGCGGTGGCCAACCCGGGCCGAGGTCGAAAAGTGCCGCCGCCAGCACGAAAAGAGGCTGAGGGCCGCAGGAGCCCGTTCGGGGATCGAGCCGGCCCGGATCGACGCCGACGTCGCCGACCAGGTCACCGCCCTCGCTTCGCCGACACACCCGAGCCATCCCCGCAACGAGTTGAAGGAGCTGGTGCAGCGGACCGCTGCCCGGTCCAGCAGCACCGAGGCGTTCATCGCCAACCTGCAGGAACACGCCCGGCGTACCGCGGGTCAGAAGGGCGAACTGGTTGTTCGGACCTACCGGGGTGGTCCCGACCACCAGCTGCGGGGCTACGCCGTGGGGTTCAAGAACTGGACCGCGGTCGCCGGCGGCGGGCTGGTGGCTCCGGTTATGTACGGGGGTTCCAAGCTGGACGCCTGGCTGTTGCTACCTCGGCTTCAGTCCGAGCGGGGGTGGCTCCAGGACCTGCCGGCACGATCGCCGGCGACGGCTGCCGGGCCGGCCGAGGGTGCGCCATCCAGCCGGCTGCCCACCACCAATCTCAAGTTGAACCTTCGGCACCTTGGAGTTGACCCGGCGGCCGAGGCGGGCGATGTCGACCAGTACTTCGCGGCGCTGCGGGAGCGGGGTGTGGTGGTGCAGCCCCGCTACAGCGTCACCAACCCTGAGGAGGTGACCGGGTACAAGGTAGGCCTGCGGGCACACCGCAACCGCGAGGGCGACGATTTGGAGTGGATTGCCGGCAGACGCCTGAGGCGAACGGGGCGTACACCCTGGGCAAGCTCAAGCAGCGCTGGCGGCTGGCCCGCAGCCCGGCCGAAAGCAGTAACGCAGCGGCTGTCGCGCCCACCACTGCGGTCTCGCCCGCAGCGCAGACGGAGGCGCTTGCCGCGACCCGGGAGACGGTCCAGGTGGTCCGGCTGGCGACCACCGTGATCCGTAACCGCCTGGCGGAGGGCAACCTCGAGGCCACCGACGACGTCGCCCGCTCGACGGCCGACGTGCTGCACGCAACGGCGTCCGCCTGGGAGGGCAACCGGAGCGGGCCGTTTACCCGAGCGGCTCGGGCGTACGATCGTGCATGCCGGGTGCCCGAGCACCGCCAAGTCGCCCGGCGGGGGGCCTGGTGCCGATCTGACCCTCGCTGCGCTGGGTCTCGGGCTGGCCACCAGCGCCTAGAGCCCGAGTGCGATCGAGCGGATCGCACTCATGGCGTCGCTGAAGATGCTCCCCGAGGTGGTCGCAGACATCCGGGTCGCACAGCTTCGCAGCGAGGCGGCTAGAGCCGCCCGGGCGGCCGCCCAGCAGCTTCAGGTCGGCGTCGACGAGGTCCTTCCGCCGACCATGCCGGCGCTGCACCGGGAGGGCGTGCTCCGGCAGGCCGAGGTGTTCGGCACGGCGGCTGAGCGCCAGGTGCGGACTGGGGTCGATTCAGCTACTGCGCAAGGGCCGGAGAGCCCGAGCCGGGGACGCTAGTCGAGAGGTCGATCTTGGTCAGTATGCGGGCCAAACGTAGGTTTCAAACCAGTGATGGTCTGAGCTGGGCGAGTCGAGGATTGCCGGACCTTGGCTAAACGTTTCGGGAGCTCTCCTGAAGACGTAGTCGATTGCTCCATAGTCCGAAGTGGAGCGTTTCGATCCGGATCCGTAGGCGCGATCGCCCTCCTCGAAAAGGGGATACCACCAATCCCGAATCACCTGTGATTCGTTGTTGTCTTCGGTAGGATCTCCCGGAGCCATCCCGACCAGGTTCAGGTCTCCCATTACAAAGAACGGCACATTCGCTTGCACCGTGGAAACCGCTCCCAACGTCAGGTCGTTCAGCTGATGTTTGGTCATTGAGTCCGGTGCTGAAGCAAGGTGGGTCGTACAGGCCGTCACGTTCGGACTGGGTTGATACGGAGGCCGTAGCCCAAACAAACAGGCCGTGCCTCGGTACTCTGGCCACTGGGTTGGTGGCGGGTTATCAGGTGGCGGATATGGATCGTTCTGATGAGAGAACATAGACGATGCCCCAATCGGCCACGGCCCGCCTTGAGGGGCTAGACCGATGATCACGTTGCCGAAGATCGTATTGTACTGAGGATTGTTAGGGTCGGGGTTGGGCACGACAGTCTCAGTTTGGTCGTCACCATCTCCGCCACCAAGGGCGCATCTGTCAGTCGGCTCGGAAATCGACCAATGAGCCATCGGTACATATCCAAGCGCCTGAGTTAGCAGCTCTTGAACCTCTTCCCACTGCCAGTAGCAGACCTCGTTGAGCGACACGAGATAAATCTCCGACATTCGGTCCTCTAAGTCGTCGCGGGTTTCAGTGCCGATCGTTGTATTCAGACCGGCCCCTTGCCTCGCGCCAAAGAGGTTGTGCTGAATTGCAATCTGGCGAGGGTGGGTCTGCGCGGTTGAAGTTGAAGGGAGAGCCACCACGGTCGCCAGCACAAGAATGCCGAGAACGATGGCGCTTTTAGACCGCGTCACCATTCACGCAGTTCGAGATCTAGATAGGGGTCTCCAACCACGGAGATGTACGAATCGTCGCCGGTCCGCCAGGGCACGCCGTAGCAAACTTCCCTAGACTCTGACGTCACTTCGCGACCCGACTCTTCGATGATTGCGCAACGCCTGGTTCCCCGAAACTCGCCCGGCGGGGGCGGTATGAGGTAGGTGATGACCGGCAGCTTCGACGGCAGATTGAGCAGCAGGCTGGACGTCCTGCCTGGCAGCTCGATAACCCTGTCGGGGGCTGCGGTGGAAATGAAGGCTCTGTCGGCCCTCACGATTGCGGCATCCGGGCTGCAAGCCAAGCGGGCGGTAACCGCCTCCTTGAGGCCCATGATCGGCACCTCGGACCACTCGTTATCGAGCGCCCCATCGAGTTGGTAGCGGTACAGGCCGTAGTTGGGCTCGGGGTTCGGTAGTGCGCTCTCCAGGCCGGTGAGACTTCGGGGACCGGGATTCCCGTACAAGGCGTACAGCTCGCGGTCGGTGGCGCAGCTTCCCCAGGGGTCGCCCTCACGGCCCGGAACCTTGCTGATCGGGTGCCAGGCACCATCCTTCAGCAGCAGGGCGTTGCCGATGACGAAGAACGACTCCGATGCGTACACAAACCCGCTGGCCCCTGCGGGCACCACCTGGGGCTCGTTCAAGACGTTGCCGTTACCGTCGATCTCGAACCATTGCCACATCTGTTTCACCGGGCAGAGCCGAAACCTGGATTCTTCCGATTGACCGTCGTCGGCGTTGCCAGCGAACCCGCCGGGACAGGAGACCGCAACGCCCACCGTCCTGCCCTCGGAACCGGCGCTAGTTTGGGTCGCCAGCTTCAAATAGTCGACGGTTCCGGCAGCCGACAGCCGGTCCTCGGTTACCTCCCGCCCTGAGCCCTGGTCGAGGCGCAGCACCTCAATCGAGGAGCCTTCTGCCTTGAGCACCAAAAAATTGCCCTCGGGCGACCGAACGACTTCGCTGAACCGGTCCGCCGGCTCTAAGGAAAACTTGACTTCGGCTTGACCGAACCCCGTGGTGGCGAAGAGAAGAGTGGCGATCAGCACCAGAACGAGCACGCCTACTATTGAGACAATCGCCTTGGGACGGCTGGTCTTGGACCCTAACCAGTTAGTAGGCTTCACCATATCTTGCCATGATACCACCTGGCGTGGGGCCGCTGTGACCCCGCGTGGTAAGGCTGCCGGTCATCGCTAGACAGCTTTGCCGCCCGGGAGCTCTTGGGAGTGCAGCGAGTGCCAGGCGCCACAGCGGTGTCTCATGCAGCGCCCCGGGCGCCCGAGCCGGGGGCGCTAGTTGAGGGTGTTGGCCGGCCAATAGTGGCGGGCCCACTGCGCAAAAGCTGGCGCAGAAGTACAGTCCGATCCCGGCGGCCGCCATCAGGTGATTGATCGTCGGGGTGGCTTCGCAGGGCGGCGGCGAAGAGGGCGAAGACAACGGCGGCCGCGATTAGCAGCAGGCAGCCGGCCAGCCCGTGTTCGCTGCTCGACACATACGCCCGCATGATCGCTGCTATGAGCAGCGCCTGCAGCTCCGAGAGCAGCGTTGCCAGGCCAGTGGTCCAAGCCGCGAGTGCATGAGAGTCGATATCGAGGAAGGGGGTCGGCATCTGAGCGGCAAGTTGTACGCCGCTGACGACCGGGACCGCCCAGACGCACCCGAGGACTGCGGCAGAAGCGATCAACTGGCGGTTGGCGGCGATCCCTATGGGAGCTGACGCCGGAGCACGCCGACCGCCTGGTCCCCAAGGTCACCGCCGCCTGGCACGGAGCCATCTACGGCACCACCGAGAACGGGCCGGTCGTCTTGGATGCTCTGACCGGGCATGACCTCAGCCAGCGTCCCGGGATTGCGCCCACCGCAGTGAATGAGCATTGGGGGATTGCCGGCGAACCACGGGAGGACGTCTTCTGCTACCCGGCGGTTCGATGACTGTCACCCCGGCGCTTCATAGTCCTGCTATAAGCCAACCGCTGCAACTGGTCGAACAGGCTTGCCGCTTCCAGCTGGACCTCAAACGTCGAGCAGCTGCTCGGGCTGGCCAGTAACGCTGGCGGCAGCCGTTTCGCCTGGAACTGGGGTCTCGACCAGGTGAAGGCCGCTCTCGACCGCCGGGCGGCCGGCGAGGACGTCGGAGGCCGCCGGGGCGGCAGCTTGTCCGACTCGGAGCGTTCCGGGAACTTGGCCAGGTTGCCCTGCAGCGCCGCCAGGCCCTTCTTCCTGTTCAGCGAGCGAGCGATCCTATCGTTCGACGTGGGGGATATAGAGGTTGGTCATCGCGCTACGGTCATGAGCATCCGGAAAGCGACCGCTAGCCTCGGTTGCAGTCGACCGCGGGGCTCGGCCGATAGCCGTTCCCCCGGTGAGGTGGTTTACGCCATGGGCCGCAGTCGCTGGAGGAGCGTGCAGGGCCAGAGTCAATGCAAAGACAACAAGGACCACATCCAGCCCGGTCCTTCTCAGGGTGCGCTTAATTCTTCGGCCTTGACTTCGACGGGCCGGTTAATCGCCTCAACTACTTCTCGGCGAATCTGGACGCCCCGCCCGTCGATCACGCTCACCGTGACAGGGCCGCCCCCTTTGAGCTTAGTGATATCGACATCGACAGGGCGCGGCCGCGCCGAAGCTCCCGGGCCTGACGTCATGTCGATGGTCATTGAACCGCAGTGCTCGAACGCCGGCAGTCCAGAGTCGCCAAGCAAGTAGCAGACGTCCGGGTCGGCCGCAATCTGTACGGTTCGATCGAACGCCCGATTGTCAGCGGCGCCGGTCATGGGCACATAAACCCGGCCCGGGGGAATGTTGTTGAGATCCACCCCATCGGGCGTCCTGGACGACGGCGCAGACACTGACTGGGTTACCCATACAAGGCTCACCAATACGGCCAGCACACCTACAACAAGCGCAGTCCTAGCCAGCCTACCGTTCGCCAACCTTCAGGCCCTCCCCGCATGCCAGATCTTGGGCAGTCTACGGCCAAGGAGACTTGAGACAAGCCGAAACGCTCGTGCCCCCCGCCTAGCCGGCCAGCGGGGGAGGTGCGAGACGGTCATCGGGATCGGTCACGTCGCGGGTGTCGCCCAGGACGAGCCCGACCGCGTGTGGGACCGTCGAGCGCTCCTCGGGAACCCGGGGTGAAGCTTGGTGAACCCCTTGATCTCGCGCCGGGCGGCGTGCAGCCAGCCTTCCCCGGCGGCGTAGCAGACGCACGACTCCCGGATGAAGAACTCCAGCCGCTCGGTCGGGCTGGCGAGATGTTCGAACTTTGCGCCCGCCTCCTCGAGGGTGGGGCTGGGCGACGACGTCGAACACCGAGCGGGCGCAGGCCGGGATCAGCTCGACCAGGGAAGGGAAGTGGCGGTACACGGTTGCCGGCGCCACGCCGGCCCGCTCCGCGATCTCCTCCCAGCTGGTAGCCAGATTGCCCCTCTCGGTGTGAAGCTCGGTGGCCGCCCGCACGATGCGCGCTCGGGTTTCCGCCATGGCCTGGGATCGGGCCTGCATCTGGTAGCGCCGCGGACTCATCGAGCCGCACTTTGCCGAGAGATGTTCACTAACGAATTCTCTCGATAAACCGCGTGCCGGTCAACGTCGGTTCGAAGGCCTCCGGGAACTGAGCCGGTTAGCGGGGTCTGCGTTTCCCGCCCCGGCGCCGAAGCCCCTTGGGCGCTTGGCGCTTGGAGCGATCGATCGCTTCGGGACGATTACCGCGGTCGGCCACCCATACCAGGACATCCTCACGCTGTTCCAAGCGACCGAACCCGACCACCCGCTCCCGGACTGCGTCAAGGGTCGGGGCGTCGCACCGAGGGCAGAGGACCAGGCTTGCCTTCTCCTCCTCGACGAGATTCCGAACGCCGAGGACCACATGAAGGTGTTGTCTGCACCATTTGCAGCAAACGGGAAGCACCGTTTCGACGAATTTCGTGCCCATGGGGTCCTCCTCCTGGCCGGCTCGGCGAGCCCGGCTCCGAATCGAGTTGTTCGACTACAGGCGTTGCAGCCGTGAAGCCTCGTCGGCTACCGCATCGAGCGGGACTTCCGAGTCGGCCAGCATGTCCGGGGAAACCTGCCTACCCGACCGAACTAGGTGCTCGATGTCGTGGTGGACGTTCGGGACGTTCGCGCTCATGCCGGCAACCACCCGGCCGCCGAGTAGCCAGAAGGCGAGGAATCCGCCGCTCGAGGCCGGTTCGCCCCGAAAGACGACCTGGTCCCAACGGCTGGCGTGCCCGGCGTACTCGATGTTGAAGTCGTACTGGGTGGACAGGAAGTGGGGGATGCGATCGTAGCTGCGTCCCTGTCCCAGCATGTTCTGAGCCGCCAGGATGCCGCCATCCCGGGCGGTGGCCCAGTGCTCAACCCGCAGCCGGAGCCGGAACAGCGGGTGCCAGGCGTTGGCGACGTCCCCGGCCGCGTAGATTCGCGGCGCGCTGGTCCGAAGCTGGTCATCGGTGGCCACCCCGTTCTCCATCAGCAGGCCGGCTTCGATGGCGAGCTCGGTTCTCGGTATCACCCCGACGCCTACGACAACCCGATCCGCCGGGATGATCTCACCCGAGGCGGTCCGGATGCCGTCGACGGCTCCGTCGCCGAGGAACGACCGGACGCGGCTGCTGGGCCGGAACTCAACTCCATGGGCGGCGTGGAGCCGGCGAAGAACCGCACCGACCTGCGGCCCCATGATCCTCTCCAGCGGATTCCCGTTGGGGTCGAGCAGGACAACGTCGACGCCCATCTCCCGCGCCGACGCCGCCACCTCCGAGCCGATCCACCCGGCACCGACCACGGCGAGCCGGCTGGCCGACTTCAGCTCGTGGCGCAGCCGGTCGGAGTCTCCGAGCGTTCGCAGGTAGTGGATCCCGTCGAGGTCGGACCCCGGCACCGCGAGCTTCCGGGGACGCGAGCCGGTAGCCAGCAGGAGGCTGTCGTAGTCGATGCGGTGTTTGGAGGCGTCGGTCTCCACCTGCCCCTCCCTCGGAAAGATTCCGGTCACCCGGGTGGCAAGCAGCAGCTCGATGTCGTGGTCGGCGTAGAAGGCGTCGTCGTGTACCAGGATCGATGCCCGGGTCCGTTCGCCTCTCAGGTAGCCCTTTGACAGCGGCGGGCGGTTGTACGGCGGGTTGGTTTCGGAGCCGATCATCACCACCCGGCCGTCGAACCCCTCGTCGCGCAGGGTCTGCGCGGCCTTGGCGCCGGCAAGCCCGGCTCCGACAATCACGAATGTCTGCTTGACGGCCATCGCACTGGTCCTTCCGTCGCCCGAACTATCTTCTAAAGATTATAGATCAGGGCGATAGATAAACTCTGCGCCGGCGGTCCACGGGTGTACGGGCTCCCTGGACCCGGCACTAACGAGGCATCGGAGTGGGAGCGGATTGCACCGGTGGATTCCTGGGTAACTGCAGTACATGCCACAAGATGCCGACCGTGCGCTCGTCCAGCGGCTTATCTCGGACAATGCCCAGATCGTGGAGGTGCTCGGCAAACGCGAGTACGGCGAGTGGCACCTGCCCGGCGCCGTAAACCTTCCGCTACGAGGCCTGGAGACCGACGCCGCCGGCCAGCTCGACCGGAGCCGGCCGGTTCTGGTCTACTGCTGGGACACCGCCTGAGACCTCAGTCCGCGGGCCGCGTGGCGGCTCGAAGGCTTGGGGTACCAGGTTTACGACTACGTCGCCGGCAAGCTCGACTGGCTCGCCGC
>DATABX010000094.1:0-10559 GCA_036259335.1 Actinomycetota bacterium | reverse complement strand
GCGGCGTCCAGGAAGGCGAAGACCAGTACGGTCCCCATGGCCGCAGCGCCCAGGCCGGCGAAGTGCTGCCAGCGGAGCCTGCGCCCGGTGAGGATCAGGGCCGTGACCCCGAACGCCGGGATCATCGAGAGGACGCCTCCGACGTCGGCCCCCAGCATCGGCAAGCCCTCCACCAGCACCACCAGGCCGAGAAGCACCAGAGCCGGCTTGACCCCCGAGCGGCCGTGGCGCTCGACCAGCAGAGCCGCCAGGAGAACCGAGATCGCGCCGAACAGGGCAAACGCCAGGTTCCCGAGGCCGGCGAACCGGCCGGCGACGGCCACCGAGTAGCCGAAAACCGAGTTGAGCTGCAGTGGCGCGCCGAGCACGACGTCGACCACGAACAGGACCGCGGTCGCCGCGAGCACCGTGATCGCCCCGAGCCCAGGGCGGATGCGGTCCACGAGCCACCCGGCGCCGCCCAGAATCGCCGCCACCAGCGCCACCGCGGCGAAGTACCGCCAGGTGATCCCTCCGATCACGTCGAGAGGGGTCACCAGGTAGGTGGCGGGAAGCACGCCGAGGGCGAACAGTCCCAGCGGGGGCAACAGCTTGCGCACCGTCTGCGGCAGCCGGCCGGCGTAGTGGGTGGCGATGAGCAGGAGCACCTGAAAGACGAAGATCGCCAGGACCACCTTCAGGATCAGGCTGTCGCGAAACCGGGCGTCCTCCGCCGCCGACACCAGCCGATCGACCCGGTCGAACCCAACGGGCCCGGTCACGTCGAACGAGCGGCCCTCGATCTCCTCCGGCTGCTCCAGCCCGAGCAGTTCGAGAACGGTGGGAGCGACGTCGGCCAGCTGGACGTAACCGTCGCGCCTGGTGGTCGACGACCGCAGCAGCCCGGCGTCGACTCCGGGAGCCCGCAGGGCCGCGATCGCCAGCTCCGGCTCCTGCGTGGCGGCGACGGGCGACAGCACGAGCACCGCATCCCGCTTCGGGTCCGAGGCGGCAAGCAGCTTGCCGAGCAGCGCGTCCGACTCGGCGAGGGCCCGGGACCGCAGCCGGGCGCTCTGGCCGGCGCTGGCCCTCGGCGCGTAGGCGGCAGCTCGGCTGAGGTCGGAGGCCTCGACCAGGACCACCCGCTGGCCGTCGCCGTCCCACACCTGGTGGAAGGCGCCCAGGACCGCTTCGTGGTCGAGCCGGCGCCCGAACGGCGCCCTCGGGTCCTCCTCCAGCAGGCCGCGGCCGACCGTGCCGCCCGGGACGATGCCGTCGGAGCCCATCAGGGCGGTTGCAGCTCCCCGGGCGTAGGCTCCGTCGGGGGGCGGCTCGTCGCTGACGAACCCTTCCGCTGCGTCGGCGTTGGCGATCACCGCCCGGTCGACACCGGCCGCCTCCAGCAGGTCTCCGAGCCGGCCCGGCCTGGCGCCGAACGACGACCGCTCGTTGCGCTCGATCGCCGCCCCCACCGGCAGGTAGGCGATCCCGGCGGGTACGCGGCCCAGCCGCCGCCGCAGGATGTCCTGCGTCCGGACCCCCCGGTAGAGCTCGTCGGGGTCGACCGCCACCGCGACGTCGACGTCGGGCGCCAGGGCCCGGGTGCCGGCCCCGATAGACAGGTAGGCGTCGGTGGTGGAGGCCGGACGCCGGCCGATTCGGGTGGAGAGGTCCCCGATAGCGGCGTCCTCGATAAACGACTCCAGTGCCGGAAGCCGGTGCTCCGCGACGTCGGCCCACCGGACCCCGGGCAGGGACACGATCAGGACCCGGTCGACCCGCCGTTCCGGCGGAGGCTCCTCGGTCCCGCAGCCGGCAAGACCGCAGGCTGCGAGCGCCAGGAGGGCGAGGAGGCGCATTCTCACGCGACGCCGCCCGAGCCGGCCGGCCGGACCGGCGCCGGAACGCGCTGGGTTAGCGAGGCCGGCATCCGCATGAGCCGGTAGCCCAGCAGGACCACTCCCCCGCCGATCAGGCCGGCGCCGGCCACGATCCCAAGGTCCCGCAGCCGCCCGCCGGGCATCTGTACCGCCTGCTGGGCGGCCAGCCAGATCGTGGTCCCGACGGCCGCCGACAGGGCGGCCATCGCGCCGAACCGCGCCGGCGCCACCGATCCCCCGGTCCGCCGGCCGAGGTCCCGCACCAGGTAGAGGCTGCCGAGCAGGTAGGCAACCGAGTGGCCGGCACCCAGCACCGCTACCCGGGCCGGCCCCTCGGTGGCCAGCGACCCGGCCACCATCACCGCCACCCCGGCGGCGGCGACCGCGAGCGCAACCAACCCTGGCGTCCGGCTGTCGCCGAGGGCGTAGTAGGAGCGGGCGAGCAGCAGAAACGCCCCGTAGGGCAGCAGGCCCACCGCCAGGGCGGCCACCGCCGCCGCGAGCAGGCCGGCGTCCTCCGGACCGGCGTTGCCGAATGAGACCGCCCGCATCGCCGGCAGAGCCACCGCCATCATCGCCGCAGTGGCGGGCAGGGCGAACAGAGCGGTTCGTTCCAGGGCCCAGCGGACGCTCGTCCGGAAGCGTTCGAGGCCCGCCTCACCGCTCTCCGCGACCAGCTCGGGCAGCACCGCGGTCTGGATCGGCTGGGCCAGCATGGCGTAGGGGGCGAGGAAGAACACCCAGCCCACCTGGTAGGCGACGACTGCCCCCTCGACCGCCGAGCCGGCGACGATGGCGGCCCCCAGCAGCAGGCCGGCGGCGCTGTGCAGGACCACTCCCCAACCCGAGTGCCGAAGTATCTCGGCGACCCGGGGATCGGACAGGCGGAACTTCGGAAGAAGGCGGAAGCCCGACCCCCAACAGGCCGCAAGCAGGATGCCGACGAAGGCCACCACACCGCCGGAGCCGGCCAGCACCAGCAACCACCGCTGGCCGCCGGTGAGGTCGAATCCGGGAGGCCCCGAGGTCGACGCGCCGAACAGCAGCAGGCACGCCACCATCACCACGGTGTTGCCGATCGGGGCCGCCACCGTCACCGGGAAACGCCTGCGGGCCTGCAGGACCGCAATCGCGACGGTGCCGGCGCCGTACAGCACAACCTGGGGGATGAAAAAGCGAAGCAGGAAGGTCACCAGCTCCCGCTGCTCGGCGGCCACCGTCTCCGGCACGCCGAGCGTGAGCAGGCGTGCCAGCAGCGGAGCCGCCAGGACCCCGGCCACCGCGCCGCCCCCGAGCAGCAGAACCGCCACCCCCAGGACCCCGCCTGCGACCTCCTCGGCGCCGCGGCGGTCGCCGGCATCCAGGAGGCGGACGAACGTCGGCACGAGGACCGCGGAGAGGGCGCCGGCGGCGAGCAGCTCGAACAGGACGTTGGAGAAGGAGTTCGCCGCCTGGAAGGCGTTCCCGAGGTAGCTGGTGCCCAGCACCGCCGCAACGACGAGGACCCGGACGAACCCGGCGGCCCGGGAGACGGCGACGATCGCACCCATGCCCGCAGCCGCCCGCGCGGTGCCGGGCGCGGGCCTCATTGCTGGACTTCGGCCTCCGCGCCCTCTTCCCGCACGAAGTTGAAGGCCTCGATGGCCGGAAAGTCGGGGGCCCAGTCCTGCAGCCCATACTCCTCGGTGAGATCGCCCAGCCTGACGCCGTGGGAGGCGCCCAGGATCTCGACACCCACCGGGTTGCCGCGGTCGTCCATGTCCAGAATCCGCTTTTCGTCCAGGACTATGGACTTCGCCACCCGGGCCCCCCGCCGGAACGGCAGGTACAGGGCGTCTACGGCGGCGTCGTAAAGAACACGCATCAGCTCTTCTCCACTCTGACGACCGTGATGATGTGCTGCGGCTCGAAGACGTTCTGTGTGATGCGCAGGCGTTTGCCCGAGTTGGTCTTGCCGACCTTGACCACCCGGCTCGGCCGGTCGGCCGGATCGGTGGAGACGACGTTGGCCAGGGCCTCCTCGACCTCGATGGGCGAGATCTCGCGCTGCGCCATTCTCAGAATCGCGTGATGTGAAAGTCTCAAGACGTCCCGCAGCTTACAACAAACTGGGACTCAGACCTTTACTTCGACCGCCTCGCGCTGCGGCCCCCCGGCCGAGCGGTGCGCCTTCCAGGCCGCCTCCAGGCGGTCCACCGCCGCCTCCATCAGGTTAGCGTCCACGACGAAGTTGATCCTCAGGTAGTCCTCGTGCGAGTCGTCGGGCGCCAGGCTGCTGCCTGGAGTTATCGCCACGCCGTGCCGCAGCGCCTGCTCGGCAAAGGCGTGGGCGTCCGGTGACGGGATCCGGACCCACAACGACAAACCTCCGTCGGGCCTCCGCCACCGCCACTCGGGCAGCCGCTCCCGCAGAAGGCGCTCGAGCACGTCGAGCCGCCGGCCGAGAAGCTCCGCCCGCCGGGACTTCACCTCCTCGTGCTCCGGCAGCAGCCGGCAGGCCACCGCCTGGGAGACCAGGGATGACCCGAGGTCGGCGGCCACCTTGTGCTGGCCCAGCCGGGTGATCAGCGACTCCGGGGCCCGGACCCAGCCCACCCTCAGGCCGGCCCAGTAGAGCTTGCTCATCGAGCCGACGCTGATCACCGTCCCGCCCTGAGCGTAGTGGGCCAGCGGGGGTGGCGGCATGCGGTCGCCGAAGGTGATGTCGGCAAGGGTGTTGTCCTCGACGAACGGCACCTGCGACTGGTCGGCGAGGCGGGCCAGCTCCCGCCGCTCCTCCTCGGGCATGACCGCCCCGGTGGGGTTCTGGTGCGTCGGCATGAGATAGGCGAGCCGGGGCTTCGCCGACGCAAGCGCCTCCGCCAGCAGGTCCAGCCGCACGCCGTTGCCGCCGACCGGCACCGGGATGAGTCGGGCGCCGGCACGGGAGAAGGCGTCGATCGCGCCCGCGTATGTCGGGCTCTCCACCACCACCGCGTCGCCCCGCTGCACGTAGTGGCCGGCGAGCAGCGAGATCGCCTGCTGGGCGCCGGAGGTTACCAGCACCTCTTCCGGCTGGGTCGGGACGCCCGACCGCCCGTAGATGTCCGCCAGGTGCTTTCGCAGCGGGGGGTATCCCAGGGGGGCGTAACCGTGGCTCGGGGCGCCCAGAAGGTCCTCGAGGTCGAGCGAGGATTCACCCCGGAAGACTTCGTCGACATCCGACAGCGCGGCCATCGACATGTTGATCGGCGGCTCGGCGCTGGCGTCGACCAGCCGGCTGTAGAAGTGACCGCTGGAGAGCGGGCGAGGGCCGGGAGGCCGGGGGGAGTCTGACGCCGACAGGGACCCGACCCAGGTGCCGCTGCCCTGCCGGCTCTGCACCCAGCCGCCGTCCCTCAGGTACTCGTAGGCCTGGGTGACCGTCGCCCGGCTGACATTCAGCATCTCGGCCAGGTTGCGCTCGGCCGGCAGCCTGGTCCCCGGCGGAAGATCGAACTGTTCGATCGCCTGCACGAAGGCTTTGGACAGTCGTGAGTACAGGGGGCCCTCGAATTTCATCCAGTCGCCGAGGGCCGCGGAGAGCCGGCGTTCCGTTCCGGTGATCATTTCAGACCACTTTCTTACGATTGGCCCTTTATGTCAAGGCCACTTCGGCATAAAGTGGCCTGCAGATGACCCGTAGGGCGTAGTTAACGAAAGGATTGGTATGCCAAATGGACTGGAACCTGGCTAAAGAGTTGAACGAGGGGTTTTTGACCCTGGTGCACCGCTCGGACCCCAAACTCGAGCGGCTCGCCGAGCTGGAGTACTTCGACGGGTGTTCGCGCCGGGAGCTCGCCATCGCAGCACGGATGGTCGACTACGTGCAAGCGGAGTCGGGCACGGTCGTCGTGGACGAGGGCACTCGGGCCGGCCAGGTTGTCATCGTCAGCCGCGGCAAGGCCCGCATCCTCCGGCAGGGCGCCCAGGCCGGCGTGGCCACCAAGGGTGAGGTCTTCGGCGAGATGGCGGTCCTCAGCCACCTCCCCTACTCGGAGACCCTTGTCGCCCAGGGTTCGGTCGAGGTAGCGGTGATCGCGGCCCGCGACTTTCTGGACCTGGTCACCGCCGTCCCATGCTTGGCCCAGCGGGTACTGGAGCGGGTGGCACGAGCCTGGCAGCCGGTCGCCTGACCGGCCGCCCGGCTACCTCTCGGGCAAGCCAGTACGCCGGCGTTAGCCTGAGCGGATGACCCGCCCGCCCGAGCGGCCTAACGAGCTTCCGGTCGACCCGGGTCTCGGCGGAGGACCCGGCCTCAGGACCCTGGGAGCGATCGGCGCCGGCGGAGCCCTGGGCGGCCTGGCCCGCTACACCGCGGTCGTCCTCACCCCTGCCGTGGCCGGGGTCTTTCCGTGGACGACGCTCACCGTGAACCTTTCGGGCAGCTTCGCACTCGGCGTGCTTGTCGTGGTTCTCCTCGAGCGGTTTCCGTCCAGCCGCTACCTTCGGCCCTTTCTCGCCACCGGCCTGCTCGGGGCCTACACCACGTTCTCGACCCTGGCCATCGAGACCGACCTGCTGGTCCGCCAAGGGCGAACGGCGGTCGCCGCCCTCTACCTGTTCCTGAGCCTGGCCGGCGGCGTCGCCGCCGCCTGGGCCGGTATGCGGCTGGGCCGGACGGCCGGTTCCAGGGGTCGATGAGCGCCCTGGGGTGGGCCGGCTTCCTGGCTGCCTGTGCGGCCGGCGCGATCGGGCGGCACCTGGTGGACACCGAAATCTCCAAGCGGGTCTCCCGCCTACCCGTGGGAACCTGGGTCGTCAACGTCTCGGGCACGCTGCTTTTGGGACTTCTGACCGGACTCGGCGGGAGCGGGCGGCTGGGCCCGGCGGCGCTTGCCGTGGCCGGCGCCGGGTTCTGCGGCGCCTACACCACCTTCAGCACGTTCACGTTCGAAACCGTCCGGCTGGCCGAGGACGGCCGCCGCCGGCTGGCCGCCGCCTACGTTCTGGGTTCCCTGGCAGCCGGCCTCGTGGCCGCCGCCGCGGGGCTTTGGCTCGGCTTGGCCTGGTCGCCCGGCTAGCCCGTTCCCGGCATCCGCAAACCGGCTTACATACGCTTAGTTCGGGGTATCGGGTAGTTTTATTAAAACTTTCTGGAGGTAAATCACCATTCCTGTCACCTGCGACAACGGACGCTTTTTCCGTGACGACGACGGCGTCTGGCGCTACGGACCGGGCGGCATGCCGGTCCGTGGGGGCCGTGACATGACGCTCACCAATTTCTTCAACTTCGAGCAGGCCGAGACCGACGCCGGACCGGTCGTCCGGGTTCCCCGCGGCATGGCGCTGGAGAACTATCTGCTGGAGTTCTGCAACGAGTGGGACACCGGCGGGCCGTTTATCGAGGTCCCGGCGCCCGCCTGGGCCGAGCGGGACGGGATCATCGGCATCTGGGCACCGGAGCTTCAGCAGGAGGGCGGCGTCCGGGGGGTGCGGGTCGACCCGCCGAGCGACGCCGGGGACCCGCCAACCGAGTGGCAGCCGCCGCTCGCCCCCAACCGCCCGTCAACCGACCCCTACAAGCCGCTCTCCGAGATGGAGGTCGACGTCCGCCGCCGGACGTCGTGGGGGTTCGCCCCTCTCAAGGGCATCTACTCGCTGAACCGGTTGAAGCGGCGCTCCTCGCACCGCCTGGTCGACTGACTACCCCGGCCCGGTAACCGGAAGGGCCGTCGTGGCCCCCTCCGCCAGCCCGTAGTGCCCGAACTGCCCGGCAAGCGCAGCCCTCAGCCCTATCGCCAGCGCCGATTGGCTCAGCGGGGTGTCGATCGAGTCGACGGTCACGGCCTGAAGATCCGAGTCGCCGCGTATCTGCCGCAGCAGATTGACTTCGGTCCCCGAGGCGGCCGCGGCCGCCACGGTGCTGGTCTCGCCGAGCAACCGGAGCAACGGAACCGCCACCCGGTTCGTCACCTCCCTCGGAATATCGCCCCCGACCACCACCACGACCGGCGCCGGATCCAGGGGGGCAGCGATCGCCACCGGGGTCGAGGCCAGCTCCCTTTCGACCAACCGGGACAAGAAGTTGGGGTTCTGGCCGAGCAGCGCCGTTCCCAGCTCGGTCACCAGCGTCTGGGAGAGCGCCTCGGCGTCGTCGGAGTCTGACCCCAGAGCCGCGGCGAGCCGCTCCCGGTTCTCCTCCGACCTCAGGTCCAAGCCGTCGGAGAGCGTGACGTGTCCGTCGAACCGGCCGCCGGCGAGGGTGAGGGTCTGGCGGACCGCATCCAGCGACTCGCCCGGGGTCCCCTCGAAGCTCACCAACACCACGGAAACGTCCTCCAGGGCGCCCCGAACGATCAGATCGCGGGTGGACGAGGCAAAGGTCTCGACCGCCTCGTTCTGCCTCTCCAGCTCAAGGATGCGGTCCCGGAGCGACTCGTTGCGATCGCCCAGCCGCACCTGGGCCGCCCGCAGGCCGTCGACGATGTTCTGGTCGATGAAGGTCGCGCCGAACAGGACGCCCAGACCGATGGCCATGAACACGGCCACCAGGGTGACCACGTGGTAGCGGAAGGTGATCATCTAAAGGTCTGGCCCAGGTTGAAGAAGACGTCGCTCATCCAGTCTCCGGCCGCCTGCAGCACCAGCTGCATCGGCTGAGAGATGCCCACGACCACCAGCATGGTCACCAGGGCGGCCGCCACCAGCCCGAACAGCTCCCACCTCCGGGGAGCGGAGCGGTGCAGCTCGCTGACCCCCTTTGCATCCACCAGCTTGGGCCCGACCCGAAGCCGGACCAGAAAGGTCGACGCCATACCCTTGCGGCCCTTGTCCATGAACTCGACCATGCTGGCCCGGGCGCCGACCGCCACAATCAGCTCGGCGCCCTTCTCGTGCGCCAGCAGCATTGCCACGTCCTCGCTGGTCCCCGGCGCTTCGAACGTCAGGTAGGGGACGTGCAGGGCGTCCAGGCGCTCGGCTCCCGGTGCTATCCCATCGGAGAAGGCGTGCACCACCAGCTCGGCGCCGCAGGTCAGGGCTTTGGTGCTGACCGAGTCGAAGTCCCCGATGATCACGTCCGGCGTCAGCTTTTGCTCCAGCAGGGCGTCGGCCCCGCCGTCGACGCCGACCAGGACCGGCCGGAAGTCGTGGATGTACCCCCGCAGGGAAGCCAGGTCCTCCTTGTAGCCGTACCCCCGGACCACCACCAGGACGTGCCGGCCGGAGAAGTCGGTCCTGGTCTCGGGCAGCCGGATCGCCTCGAGGATGAAGTCCCGCTCGTTGATCATGTACTGCAGGGTGTTCTCGGCGAAGCTCTCCAGCGCCGTCGAGATGTTCTTCTTGCTCGCGTCGAGCCGCTGCTGGGCGACTTCGAGCGTCACGACCTCCCCCTCGGCGACGACCTCGCCGTCGCGGAGGACGGTTCCCTCCTCCAGCTTCAGCCGCTCACCCTCCCGGATGCGGTTGAACACCTCGACGCCGACGCTCTCGATGAGCGTGATTCCGGCGCCGCACAGCACGAGCGCCCCCAGGTTCGGGTAGCGGCCGGTGCAGAACTGGGAGGCGTTGATCACCGCCTTCACCTGCTTCTCGACCAGCCCCTCCGCCGCCACGCGGTCCAGGTCGGCGTGGTCGATGACGACGATCTCGCCCGGCTGGATGCGGCCGGTCAACGCCTTGGTCCGCTTGCCCAGGCGTACGGTTCCTTCGAGCGCCCCGGACAGCTCGTGGTTGTTCTTTCTCCGGGTCGCGAACTTCACCCGGCGATTGTAACCGGCCGCGGGGTGGCTCCAGCCGGAGGCCCGGCGGATCAGTCGTTGGGCTCGACGTGAAAGCGGGACCGCAGCTTGTCGTAGAAATGCGACCGGTAGGCGGTCAACAGCTTGAGCGGCCGCTCGTGGGCGCGCACCAGTACGGTGGCGCCCGGCTCCAGGATCGCAACCGGCTGGCCGTCGGCCGAGAAGGCCACCCGGTCCTCCGGCGTCTCGAGCGTGACGACGTTTTGCGGGCTGACGACGATCGACCGCCACAGTGGGGTGTGGGCGGAGACCGAGGTGAGGAGCATCGCCTGCACGCTGGGCTCCATGACCGGGCCTCCGGCGGAGAGCGAGTAGGCGGTGGAGCCGGTGGGGGTGGCCACGATGAACCCGTCGGCGATGTACCGGGCGACGGTCTCCTCGCCCACCCGGACCCGGATCTTGACGACCCGGGAGACGGTTCCCCGCTCGACGACGATCTCGTTGAGCGCCATCACCCGGCAAACCTCGGCGTCGCCTTCCCGGGCCCAGGCCTCCAGCATCATCCTGTCCTCCACCCGGTAGATGTCGGTGATCATCTTCTTCACCATGTCCTCGACGTCCTCGGCGTCGATGGTGGAAAGGAACCCCAGCGTTCCCAGGTTGGCGCCGAGCACCGGCACGTCGAGGTGCCAGGCGATCTGAGCCGCCCGGAGCAGCGTCCCGTCTCCGCCCAGGGCCAGGATCGCGTCCGGGCTGTCGTCCTCGTCGGCGTGCACCACGTCGAGGCCCCGGGAGGCGCCGTGCTCCCGGATCGCGGCGGCGACCTCCTTGGCCTTCGGGTTCGTCGGGTGGAGCACCAGGCCGATGGTCTTCATCCGGCGGCCTCCACCGCAGACCGGGCGACGTCCGGCGCCGACTCCACCCCCGCGCGGGCCATAAGGAAGAACTCCTGGTTGCCGGCGGCCCCTTTCAGCCGCGAGGGGACGGCGGCAAGCGTGCC
>DATABX010000093.1:0-1648 GCA_036259335.1 Actinomycetota bacterium | reverse complement strand
CTGGGCGTGGGCACCCTGGTGATCGTCACCTTCGACGCCTCGCAGATGCCCGGGTGAAGCCGACCTTCCACCGGTTCGACAGCCTGATCGTGGGCGGAGGAGGGGCGGGGCTCCGGGCCGCCCTGGAGGCCTCCCGGCGATCGTCGACCGCGGTGATCTCCAAGCTCTACCCCACCCGCTCCCACACCGGCGCCGCCCAGGGCGGCATGTGCGCGGCGCTGGGCAACGTCGAGGAGGACAACTGGGAGTGGCACACCTACGACACGGTGAAGGGCGGCGACTACCTGGTGGACCAGGACGCCGCCGAGATCATGTGCCGGGAGGCGGTCGAGGCGGTCCTGGACCTGGAGCACATGGGACTGCCCTTCAACCGGACCGCCGACGGCCTGATCGACCAGCGCCGGTTCGGCGGCCACACGCGGGAGCACGGCGCCGGGCCGGTGAAGCGGGCGTGCTTCTCGGCCGACCGGACCGGCCACATGATCCTGCAGACCCTGTTCCAGCAGTGCGTCAAGAACCAGGTGCGGTTCTTCAACGAGTGGCACGTCCTGGACCTGATCCTGGTCGACGGCCCCGGTGGCACCGGCGGCCCCGCCGGCAAGGTGTGCGGCGGCCTGGTGGCCTACGACCTGAAGGGCGGCGGCCTGCACGTCTTCCAGGCCAAGAGCGTGCTCTTCGCCACCGGCGGGTTCGGCCGGCTGTTCAAGATCACCTCCAACGCCCACACCCTGACCGGCGACGGCCCGGCGGTGTGCCTGCGCCGGGGAATTCCGTTGGAGGACATGGTGTTCTTCCAGTTCCACCCCACCGGCATCTCGGGGATCGGCATCCTGCTTTCCGAGGCGGCACGGGGCGAGGGCGGCATCCTGGTCAACGGTGAGGGCGAGCGGTTCATGACCCGCTACGCCCCGACGATCTCCGACCTGGCGCCCCGCGACATCGTCTCCCGGGCGATCTACCAGGAGGTTCGCGAAGGCCGGGGCGTCGACGGCAAGGACTACGTCTACCTGGACCTGACTCACCTCGGCCGCGACGTCATCGAGAACAAGCTGCCGGACATCGCCGGCTTCGCCCGCATGTACCTGGGGGTCGAGCCGATCACCGAGCCGGTCCCGATCCAGCCGACCGCCCACTACGCGATGGGCGGCATCCCGACGACCATCGACGCCCAGGTGATCACCGATGCCGCCGGCACCCCGGTGCACGGCCTGTTCGCCGCCGGCGAGTGCGCCTGCGTCTCGGTCCACGGCGCCAACCGGCTCGGAACCAACTCGCTGCTGGACATCATCGTGTTCGGCCGCCGCGCCGGGATCAAGATGGCGGAGCACGCGGCAGCCGCCGAGTTCGCCGATCTGCCGGACGACGCACACAACTTCGTCGAAGAGCAGATCTCAGCCCTGCTGGGCCGGGAGGCAGGACCGCGCCCCGTCACGCTGCGGGAGCAGCTCCAGGAGACGATGATGGATGAGTGCGGCGTGGTGCGCAGCCCGGAGTCGCTGGCCCGCGCCGCCGACACCATCGCCGGCCTGAAGGAGGCCTACCGGTCGGTTGCCATCGACGACCGCTCGGCGGTCTACAACCAGGACCTGATGGAGGCGCTGGAGCTCGGGTTCCTGCTGGACCTGGCAGAGGTGACGGTAGCTGCGGC
>DATABX010000092.1:0-1633 GCA_036259335.1 Actinomycetota bacterium | reverse complement strand
GTGGAGTCCACCACCGACGGGTTCAAGCTCGCCAACAAGGACCTGGAGCTGCGGGGGACCGGCACCATCCTGGGCGAACGCCAGTCCGGGTGGTCCGACTTGAGGCTGACCCACCTGCTGAAGGACATCGAGCTGCTGAAGGCGGCCAGGGAGGAGGCGTTCGCCCTGATCGCGGACGACCCGGAGCTGGTCCGCCACCCCGAGATCCAGCTGGAGATGGTCGGCCGCTACGCCGACCGTCTCGACTGGCTCCTGCGCTCCTGAAGTGCGGGTCATCGCCGGGAGCGCCCGGGGGCGCAAGCTGAGGTCGGTCGAGGACCACGGTATCCGGCCGACCACCGACCGCCTGAAGGAGTCGCTGTTCTCGACGCTCGGTCCAGGGATCAAAGGCAAGCGGGTCCTCGACCTGTACGCCGGCTCGGGCGGTCTGGGCATCGAAGCGCTGTCCCGGGGGGCCGAGGCGGCAACCTTCGTCGAGAGCAGCGCCTCGGCGGCCTCCATGATCGAAGCCAACCTTGCCAGCACCGGCCTCGATGATCGGGCGGACGTGGTGCGGCAGAAGGCGGAGCGGTTCGCCGGCGGCTCACGGTTCGGCGGCCGCCGGCCGTACGACGTGGTCCTCGCCGATCCGCCCTACGACGAGGGGATCCCCCGGGCGGTGCTGGAGAAGCTGTCGCAGAGCGGGCAGCTGGCGGCCGGCGCGATGGTCGTGGTCGAGGTCTCCTCGCGCCTCGAGAACTTGGAGCCGCCCGTGGGATACCGTTTGCTGGACGTCCGCAGGTACGGCGACTCCAAGTTGCTTTACCTCAAGCCCGAAGAAGGAGACGAGTAGTTGGCGGTAGCTTTGTGCCCGGGGTCATTCGACCCGCCGACGAACGGCCACATCGACGTGATTCAGCGTGCGGCCAAGCACTTCGAGCGGGTGATCGTCTCGGTGGCGGTCAACCCGGCCAAGAGCCCTCTGCTCAGCCCGGACGAGCGCGTGCGTCTGCTGCAGGAGGTTCTGGGCCACCTGGACAACGTCGAGGTCGAAGCTTACGGCGGCCTGCTGGTCGACCTGGCACGCGAGCGGGGGGCCGGGGTGATCGTGAAGGGTCTGCGCGCATTGTCGGACGTGGAGCGCGAACTGCAGATGGCTCAGATGAACGCCGGTCTCTACGGCGGGGTGGACACCTTCTTCGTGACGACCGACCCCCGCTGGAGTTTTGTTTCCTCGAGCGGCGTGAAGGAGGTGGCGGCCTACGGGGGAGATGTGAGTGGGCTCGTGCCGGAGCCGGTCAACCGGCTGCTGAAGACGCGGTACTCGGGCGGAACGCACTAGCCCCAAGCGCATTCCGCCCTCGCCGCTCTCGTCGTCTCAACCCCGCACCTGGTCAAAAAGCCCTCGGAAGGGGGCACCTCACGCCAGGTCCGAGCTCGAGGCCGAGATCTTCACCTCTGGTTGCCGAACCGGGCTGGATATTCCCTGGATGCAAACGGCCAAAACAGCAATTCGGCCGAAATCTGAAAGAAATTTGAGGAAGGGAAAACATGCGCTCGATCTGCGGAAGGACTAGTCTTTAACCATGGGCCTACTTGAAGACATCGACTCGGTGATTGCCGAGGTCCGGGAGGCAAAACCGGTTCCGCTGTC
>DATABX010000091.1:0-9012 GCA_036259335.1 Actinomycetota bacterium | reverse complement strand
GACACTCCTGGCCGGGCGCCACGTCCACCGACCGGAGCGGCCGAACCACCCGCCCCACGATCGACGCCGACACCGAGGGGGCGCCCTCCCACCTCGTCAGGTGACCGCCGACCACCGGGACCCGGTACACGCCGGCCGCGAAGCGGATGCCTTCGAGCACCTGGCGGGCCACCCCTTCCGGCGCGACGACGTGGTCGACGAGCGCCAGCGGCCGGCCGCCCATCGCAGCGACGTCGTTGACATTGGCGACCACCGCGGCGACTCCGGCCCCGAACGGGTCGGTCTGCACCAGCGGCGGCCAGATCGCCTCACCCGCCACGAGGAGCTGCTCGACGCCGCACGCCACCACCGCGGTGTCGTCCCCCGGCCCATGCACCCAGTCGGTGCGGCCCAGGACCTCGGACACCAGGCCGATAGACGCCTTGGCCCGGACCGCCGCCGAGCTGCGGAATGCCGCCGTGACCTCTTCCAGATCGTCTTTCATCACCGCCATCCTCCCACCCCCGCATAAAAGGAGAACCGACATGTGCACATTCCACAGCGACCGAGAGGTTCAGGTTTGCGACGTTGCCATCCCCCACGTCAAAGCCGAGCTGGCCGGCGACCTGGCGGGGGCCGTTCGCTACACCCACCTGGAGGGTGAGGGCACGCTGGTCCAGGTGGTAGAGGAGAACGTCGACCCGGCGCTATTCGAGAGGCTGGTCCGCAACGGTATGGCTGCAGCCGAATCGAGCAGCTGAACCTCGATGGGAGGGCCCCAGCGGCTGGTACCCGCCGGTCCGGTCCGCCTGCAGCTCGAGCTCTGGGGTAAGCCCTAGGCAGACCGCCGCCGGGAGGTTGACAAAAGTCCCCCGGAGCGGGCTCCAAGAGTCCTTTGGGTCACAACTGCGATCAGGCGGCGTTGATGCCTTCCTCCTCGAGGGTGAGGTCGATGAACTTGCCCCACTGCTTGTCGATCTTGTCCCTCATTGCTTCCTCGTCCCGACAGTTCTTCCGGGCGATCTCGGCAGTCTGCTGGTCCCCGGCCCTCTCGGCCAGCTGCTCGAGCAGGCGGTAGGCGGCGATCTCCATCGCTTCGGTGACGTAGGCGTCGCGGGCGTTCTTGCCCGGCTTGTCGCTCCGCATGGTGTCCGCCACGCCCTTGGCCATGGCGCCCAGGATTGCCGGAATGTCTTTCGCTGCCGTGGTGGAGCCCTGACCCATGCTGTCGAGACGCTGCTGCAGCAGCTGCTCGTGGCGCTCGGTCTCCTGGCGATGGTGCTTGAGGTCTTCGAGGATGTTGGGATCTTTGGTGGTGGAGATCATGGAGTCGAGCATCCTCAGCACGTTTTGCTCCATGGCGTGGGCGTCACGGATGTAGCTGGTAAGCATGCCTTCGATTGTGGCCTCCGACATATGCGCTCCTTAACGACTTGAGTGCGACGCGGCGCTTCTTGCCGTGCCATGCATAGGTACCCGAGTCACGAGTTGCGAAAACCGGCGGCGTGCCCAATGGCAACGTGATCCGGGGCTTACCGAGGTCCAGACCGGGGAAGGAATCCATAGACCGAATCCGACAAGAGGAGGTTAGCCATGGACTACGACCGATTTCTAGGTCTGGTGCAGCATCGGGCCCGCATGGCGGATCCGCAGGAAGCGGTAGCTGCGACCCGTGCCACTCTCGAGACACTCGGCCGCCGGCTGGCCGGCGGTGCTCCCGGGAACCTTGCAGCCCAGCTGCCGCGTGAGATAGGGCAGCACCTGCTAAGCCAGGAGTCCCGGCAGGAGAGTTTTTCGGTCGACGACTTCTTCGAAAAGGTGAGCGCGGCGGAGCAGGCCGAGCTACCGGACTCCGTCTTTCACGCCAAGGTGGTCCTCGACGTGGTGAAGGAGGCGGTGGACGACGCAACCGTGGACAAGGTGTACCAGCAGCTCCCGGACGAGTGGCGGCGCTTGTTCGACGCCGCGTCGATCAAAGCCTGACCGTTACCAGCGAGCCCGCGGGCCGGCTAGGCCGGCCCGCGGCATCGCAGGGAGGAGATGAGATGAGTCCGAGACGCAAGGCTGAGGCACGCGACGTCAGGTCCTGGCAGGGAACCGTCGCCGCCGCGAACGAGCTGGAGAACTACCGGCAGTGGGTGGCTTGGGGAGTCGGCCGGCAGGCCCCGAGCATCCTGGAGGGAACGCCGGCGAACGACGTCGCAACCGGCATCGCCACCGCGGCCGACCCGGAGTGGGCCGCCATGGGGTCGGCCGAGCGATGGGTGGTCACCTTGACCGGCGAGGAGACCGACCTCGAGGAACTGCTGGCCGAGTGCGGTTCGGCCATGGGCCATGCGCCGTACCTGGCGCCGGGCAAGACCGAAGAGGTGCCGGACTCGTATATGACCGGGACGCTCCGGGGGGACGTCGCCCCCCGAAGAAAGGTCAACCAGCCCAGACCGTACGGAGGCTAGCCTCTCAATCGGCTCCACGGCGCCACGCCTCGAAGGCGAGCACCGTTGCGGCGCCGTAGGTCAGGTGCGGGACGATGTCCGCCAGCCAGTCCTGGACCGTCCAGTCCTTCGGGTCGGTGAGGCCGGACAGGATGCTGGGCACATCGCCGGCCGCCATGGCGGCCGCCGCCACCACCAGACCTCGGGTCCGCAACGGCATCGATGCCAGCATCGGATACACCGCTCCGTATGCGGCTCCCACCGAGATGCCGGTGGCGTAGCCCAGAAGCGCTCCAACCGCCTTACGGCGGCTTTCGGCCGCATCGCCACTGTCGACCAGGGCGTCGATGCCGGCCATCTGGCCGAACCTCCGGGCGCCTTCGACGGGAACTGGACTTTCCGGACGTCCCCTGAGCACCATATCGAGGTAGGTCACGATGTTGAGCGCCTGCGTACCGATCGCCCCGCTCAGCAGTCCGGCGCCGATTCTTCCTCGAGTTCGTCCACCCATCCTCTTTTCCTCCGCCCCCCGACTACTGCGGGACCGGCGCAGTCACGGGAATCTCGTTTTCCTCAGTGGCCCGGACCCAGGCAACCAGCAGGGTCAGGGCCGCGCCGGCGTAGACCATGCCGGCGGGAACCCACATGATCACTCCGGCCAGCTGCTGGTCGGCCAGGGGATCCAGGCCCCAGGGCCGGGTGGTCTCCAGGTAGCTCGGGTACCAGGAGGCGTCGGCGAACGTCAGCAGCGCCGACAGGAAGACGCTGTGCAGCGCGGCGGCAAACAGCAGCACGATGCCTCCGCCGTAGGACACCCGGCTGCCGACCGCCGTTCCCAGCACCACTCTCCAGAACAGCGCCGCGGTTAGCAGAAAGCTCGCATGCTCCACCACGTGGACGAGTTCGTTGCCCAGTGCGGCTTCGTACGGAACTGAGGCATGCCAGAACCACAATGTGCCGACGTGGAGCAGCCACACGGCTGCCGGGTGCTGGAGTGGACGCAGCTTTCTGGGGGAGAGTCGGAGCCACCGGCGCGACCGCATCGTCATCCGGCGAACGGCCGGAGGTAGCCCACGCAGCAGGCTGCCGAACGGAGCGCTTAGTACGAACATCGGCGCGGCCACCATCAACAGCAGCACGTGCTGCACCATATGGGCGGATGCCAGAGCACCGGACAAGGCCTCGAGCGGCGACACCAGTGCCACCCCCACCGCCAGCAGCGCGCCGGCGAAGGCCCGTCCTCGCCACCGGCCCGCGGCCGTCTTCCCGGCGCCGCCGGTGCCCCGCCGGTACACCCAGCCGGCCAGGAGTAGCCCGGCCAGCAGCACGGGGTCCAAGTTCCACGCCGCCCAGAGGTCGTGGGGAGCAGCGGGTTCGCCCGGGTGGGCAAGGATCAAGCTCAACACCCCTGCAGCACCAGGGCGGGCACGCCGACGAAAAGGATCGTGATGAACGACAGCAGCGACAGCAGGAATCCCCCCATGGCGATCGCCTGATAGGAGTTGGGCTCCCCGGGGCTCGACGAGGGCTCTTCGGAGAGGCCGCGGTCCGGGCCGGCGAGGTCCCCCCGCCACCGCCGGTAGGTCCACCGGGCCAACCCCAGGCAGGCGGCCGCCGCCGCCCCGGTGGCGGCCAGGGTGACGATCGTGGTAACCGGAGGATCGAAGAGGCGAAGGCCCACTCCCCCGGAGCTGCAGCCCGCCTCCACGACCAGGTAGACCAGCATGAAGTGAGCGAACCAGACGACCGGACCCGCCAGAAGCAGAACCCACACCACCCGCGACCGCCGGTCCTGGGAGAAGTCGATCGGGTGCGGGGTGCCCTTTGGCGCCGTGGTCGCGCCGGCGTGGCCCGGCTGCGCCTCCGGCCGATCTTCGGCTGATCCGTTGCGGCTGCTCATGTCAGGTACGGTCCCAGATACAGGGTGCCGAAGCCGGCGATCCACACCACGACGGCGGCGGTCCAGAACCGGGCGATGTTGGCAACCGGCGCGTAGCGCCGCCCGGTGTACAGTCCCTTGAGTGCCCAGAACAGAGCCATGGCGAGCATGATCAGGCCGGCCGAAGCAACCACCAGGACGAAGCCGGCGAGGGTGAAGAAAATCGATCCGTAGGCGTGCGTGCTGCCGCCGAAACCCAGACCGGCGATGTCGGAGAACTGGACGAACACGCCGCCGGCACCCAGCAACATCACTGCGGCCAGCCCCAGTACGAAGCCCCGCTGGTTACCGCTCTGCAGGCGCTTCAGCGACAGCCGGACCGCACCGGCGCTCGCTGCCAGAAGCACTGCGGCAACCGCTGCCGGGATCAGATGCGGCTCGGCGATTCCCGGGGGCGGCCACACCGGGTTCTCGAGGCGGAGATAGAAGTAGCTGAGCAACAGGGCCGAGAAGGCGATCCCCACGAACAAGATCGCCAGCCCCATCCCCCAGGTCGCGACCACCACGCTGCCCGCGGCGTTGACCGGCACGTGGTGCTCGCGCTCGAAGGCCTCCTCGTCCTCGGGGCTCATCGGCGGGTCCTGAGGCCAGTTCCACCCGATCGCCCCGATAATCACCACTGCCGCCCCCACGGCCGCTCCCCAGCGGATCTTGACCAGCTCCGCCAGGAAGATCAGAACCAGCCCGCTTGCGGCGACCAGCGGCCAGAACGAGGGACCGGCGACCCGGAAGACCTCTTGGGGACGGGCGTCGGCCGTGCCGATCACCACGGCGGCCCTCCGTTTAAGGGGCCACTCCGATAGGCCCCGCACGAAACGCTCGGTCCGCTCGTCGCCCCGGTGCAGGTCCTGTTGGTCCCACACCGGGTGCCGGCTGGTGACGATGGGCAGGATGCCCCAGCCGTGCTGGGAGGGAGGCGACGGCAGAGCCCACTCCAGCGTGTCGGCGCCCCACGGATTCGGCCCGGCTTCCTCGCCCTTGCGGTAGCTGCGGATCACGTTCCAGACGAACACGCCGATGCCGGGCACGATGACGAACACCCCGATCGTGGAGATGAGGTTGTAGAGATCCCACCCGAGCCCGGCGCTGTAGGTGTAGACCCGGCGGGGCATGCCCATCAGGCCCACCTGGTGCATCGGCCAGAACGCCAGGTTCACCCCGACGAACAGCAGCCAGAAGTTCCACCTGCCCAGGCGCTCGTCGAGCTTCTTGCCGATCAGCTTGGGGAACCAGTAGTAGACCCCGGCGAAGATCGGGAACGCCACGCCGCCGATCAGCACATAGTGCAGATGCCCGACCACGAAGTAGGTGTCGTGCGCCTGAAGGTCGAACGGGGGCGCGGCGACCATCACGCCGGTGATGCCGCCGATGACGAAGATGACCAGAAATCCGATAACGAACAGGAATGGGGTGCCCCACACCGGCCGGCCGGCTCGAATGGTGGCGAGCCAGGAGAAGAACTGGACCCCGGCGGGAATGGCGATCGCCATGCTGGCGGCGGCAAAAAAGCTCAACACCAGCGGCGGGAGCCCGGTGGCGAACATGTGGTGCGCCCACAGGCCGAAGGAGAGGAAGCCGATGGCGACCAGGGAGCCGACCATCCACATGTAGCCCACTATCCGGTGGCGCGTGAAGGCGGGCAGAATCGCCGAGACGATGCCGGTGGCCGGTACGAACTGGATGTAGACCTCCGGGTGGCCGAAGATCCAGAACAGATGCTGCCACAGCAGCGAGCTTCCTCCGCGCTCGACGTTGAAGAACTGGGTCCCGAAGCCCCGGTCGAGCTCGAGCAGCAGGCTGCCGATGATCAGCGGCGTGAAGGCGAACAGGATCATGAACGCCATCACCAGGACCGACCAGGCGAACAGCGGAATCCGGGTGAGGGTCATCCCGGGCGCCCGCATCTTGAGGATCGAGATGATGATCTCGACCGCCGCCGCAATCGCCCCCACCTCGGCAACTCCCAACCCCAGGACCCAGAAATCGATGGCCAGGTCGGGAGAGAACTCCGGGCCGCTGAGCGGGGTGTAGGCGAACCATCCGGCGTCGGGAACCAGCTGGAACAGGGTGCTGCTGTAGTACAGCAGGCCTCCCAGCAGGAAGGTCCAGTAGGCGAACGCGCCGAGCCGCGGGAACGGCATCTCACGGGTGCCCAGCATCAGCGGCAGCAGCAGGATGGCGAAGCCCTCGAATATCGGCAGGATCACCAGGAACATCGTGACCGAGCCGTGGTTGGTGAACAGCTCGTTGTAGAGCTGGGGGCTCACCAGGCTGTTCTCGGGAACCATCAGCTGGAGCCGCATCACCAGCGAGTCGAAGCTGCCTCCCAGCAGGAGGAAGAAAAAGCCGGTGAGCAGCAGGCGGGATCCGATCTTGTCGTTCTGGACCCCGGTCAGCTGCCCCCACAGGCCCTTGGGGTCCGACCACAGCCGGGACAGGGTCTGTTCGGACCACGGCTCCTCCACCAGCGACTCGGTTTGGCTGCGACCGCCGGCCTCGTTCATCGAAGCGTCGCCAGATAGGCGAGCAGCGCGTCCATCTGCTCGTCGTCGAGCTCGGCCCCCGGCATCTTGACCCCCTCTTTGACCGCGTGAGGGTCGGTGATCCACTCCCGGAGCCGATCGCCGGTGTTGGGCACCGTGCCGGCGCCGAGGGTACTCCGGCTGGCCAGGTGGGTGAGATCCGGCCCGGACGTGCCGGCGGCGTCGGTCCCCTGGATGGCGTGACAGGAGGCGCAGCCGGCGCCGGCAAAGACCTCCCGCCCTTGGGCCGCGGGTCCCGCCGGCGGTGCCGCCGGGGGGCGGGTACGGTCGGCGATCCACCCCTCGAACTCCCCGGCAGGCTCGGCGACCACCTGCATCACCATCTTGGTGTGCTGGATACCGCAGAACTCGGCGCACCGGCTGAGGTATTCGCCGGACTGCTCAGCCTCCAGCACCAGGGTGTTGGGTCGCTCGGGCAGCAGATCCATCTTCCCGCCCAGCTCCGGGACCCAGAAGCTGTGGATCACGTCGGCGGAGGTGAGCGTTAGAGCCACCGGCCGGTCCACCGGCAGGTGGAGCTCGTTGGCGGTCACCACCCCGGACTCGGGATACCTGACCTCGTACCACCACTGGTGCCCCACTACCTCGACCGCCAGCGCATCAGGCGGAACCTCCCCCGGCGTGGCGGTCATCGCCCTGACCGTGAGGCCAAAGACCAGCGTCAGGACGAGCACCGGCATCACCACGCCGCCCCACACGATCCAGCGGCCCGGCCGCCGGTTATCGGCGCCGCCCTCGGACCCACTCTGGGACCGCCGGCGCCACAGGGCCAGCGCCAGCGCCACGCAGAAGACCACGAAGACCGCTACCCCCAGGGCGAGCATCCACCACCACAGGTCGGCCATCGTGCGCGCGACCGGTCCCTGCGGGTCGAGAGCTCCGGCTGCTGTCTGCGTCAAAGTCGACGTGGCTGCGGCTTCACCGCATCCGTCCTTCCGCTGTTGGTACCTCGACGAGCCGCTTCTACCCCGGCTCCGGTGGGATAAACGGTGCGGGAGCCTGCCGGCATGCCCGACGGATCCGCTAGGCAACCAGCGGGATCGCCGCCGCGTAAACGACCAGCAGCACCGCTCCCTCCCACCGCCCAAGCCGGCCGCCGGTCCACATCATCAAGCCGGCGCAGGCGGCCACTGCGACCGAGACCCAGGAGGCCGCCAGAAGGCCGGCATCGACGGCGCCGGGCGACACGAGAGCGACCGCACCGCCGCTGGCAAGGCTGTTGAACAGGTTGGAACCGAAGACGTTTCCCAGTGCCAGGTCGGTCTGAGACTTGCGGCCCGCCTGCAGGGCACCGGCGATTTCGGGCAGGGTCGTGCCGACGGCAGTTACGGTGAAGCCGACGAGCCCCTCGGCCCATCCGAGCGACTCGGCAATGTCCCGGGCCCCGGTCACCAGCAGCTGGGCCCCGGCCAGGGTGCCGACCAGCCCTCCTACCGTCAACACGGTCAACAGAGCCGGCGAGCGGTCCCCCAGGCCCGACTCCTTCCGGCGTCCGGGCGTCACGACTTCCTCCGAGTTGTGGCGGCCGGACATCAGCCAGGCCATGGCGCCGATGAACGAAGCGACCAGCACGGCGCCCTCCCAACGGCCGAGGGAGTGGAGCACCAGCGCAAACGCCGCCATGCCCAAAGCCATTACCGGAAGTCGCCGCCGCAGGACGCCGGGGCTCACAACCGGGGCCGAGACCAGGCCCAGCAGTCCGAGCACCAGGCTGAGGTTCGCCAGGTTGGAGCCCACCAGGTTCCCGATGCCGATTCCCCTCGAGCCCCGTGCCGCGGCCAGGGTCGACACCAGCAGCTCTGGAGCCGACGTCCCGAAACCCATGATCACCACTCCGGTAACGACCGCCGAAACCCGCAGCCGCACGGCCAGGCCGGCGGCGCCCTCGACCAAACGGTCGCTGGCGACAATCAGCAGGACTGCGCCGGCGCTCACGGCGAGCAGAGCGCCTACCATCCCCAAAGAGCTCCTTGTTTTCTGGCATCAACGACCTGGCACATCCCCGTGTTCGCCTACGGGGCTGCTCTAACCGGACCGGTGCCTGCCAACCTGCAAAGTGTTGCCTGCACGACAAGCTGGCCGAGCGGCCGAAGGGGCACCGACCGGTCATCGGCCG
>DATABX010000090.1:0-3442 GCA_036259335.1 Actinomycetota bacterium | reverse complement strand
GCGGCAAGCTTCCCGGCGACTATCCCGGTCACGGGATCCGGGGCCAGGGTCATGCCGGAAAAGATCAGGGCCGGGCGAACCAGCATGGTGTCCAGCACCTCTGCCGGCGCGAACTCCAGCAACAGGTTGCCGAGCGTGCGGACCGGCCGCTCCGCCGACAGCCGCCCGTTCCGGAAGTCGATCAGGGCGATTACCCCGTAGTAGCCGGCGCTCTCCCCGAAGGTGGCGGCGACGGCTCCGGCAGCCGTGCTGCGGGTCGCAATTGTGAACGCCAGTCCTGCGGCCAGTGCTCCAAGGGTGCCGGCAATCTCGGCCGGCAGGTACCGGCGAAGAAGGTCTCGTTTGCGGCCGGTAGCAGGGAGCTTCATCTGGTTCATGAGACGAATGCTATTGAGCGGCCGGTCAGGTCAGAACAGAGACAACACCCCAAACCGTCCGGGGACAACTACCCAATTTTCCTGGGCATTTCGGAAGGCTGGCACACATGCCTGCCTCCCAGGTGGCCGCCCGGCGGCGGGATCAGCTACGACAGGTCGAGTGCCTCGTTGGCTCCGGAGAACGCAAAGCCGGGCCGGGGTCCGCCGGCCAGAACGTAAACGGTGTTTCCGACCGCCACCACGCCCAGGCCGTGGCGGGGAGTCGGTAACCCCGGCAGCCTCACCCAACGATCCTCGCCTACGTCGAAGGCCTCTACCTCGGGAAAGGTTTCGTCGGCTTCGCCGCCCGCGGCAACGATGAGGCCGTTCGACGTTCGCGTCGCCGCCAGGCCCCCCCTAGCAGTCGGCATGTCGGCCAGGCGCTCCCACCGGGCGGTTCCCGGATCGAAGGCCTCGAACCGGGAGGTGTTGGGCGGCCTTCCCCCGGCGGCAAACAGCCGCCGGCCGTCGGTTGCCACGCCGAGGTGTTCTCTCGGGGTCGGCACGCCCGTTGCCTGCGACCAGGTCCCTGCGGCATTGTCGTAAACCAGCATGCTCTCCGCCAGCCCCTGCGGGCCCACCCCTCCGGCTACGTAGACCCTGTCCCCAATGGCGGCGGCACCCGCAGCGGCGCGGACCTCGGGCATCCTCGGCAGCTCCTCCCACCTATCCCCACGTAGAACGAACGCCCGGTCGGTGGGCACGCTGAGGCCCGTCTCGCCGGTATAGCCGCCGAACACGTATAAGGCGCCGCCGGCTGCTGTAGCCATCGCATGGTTGACGGGCAGCGGCAGATCGGGGCCCCGTGACCAGGTGTCGGTTGTGGTGTCGTAGATCTCAACTATCGAAACGGTACGCCCCGGCGGTACGAAGCCGCCCAGGACGTAGATGCGGTCTCCGACCGCTGCGGCGGCCACCTCGGTTCGCTGGTTGGGGGCGTCGCTAAGGGTCCTCCAGCCGGCGCTCGACCGCTCCGGCGCCGGGCCGGTCCCGCCATCGGGCTCCCCCGGCGAGCACGCCGGCAGCACTGTCAGAAGTAGAAGCACCGCCACGCGGCGGGACAACGGTGTTGTAGCCGGCGGGCGCCTCAACAACCGTCGGGGCAGCTTTACGGCACTTGCCTAGTCGAAGCTCGGCGGCTGAGGTCCCCTAACGGTGCGCAGCCCCATCCACAGGCAGCCGTAGAGGGTGAGAAGCGCCATGACAGCGAGGCCCACCACCTCGTCAAGGCCGGTGTTCGGCTCCGACTCGGAGTAGCCGAGCCAGGAACGGTACGCCAGGTTTCCCAGGAAAACCGCCAAAGCGAGCAGGGTTACCTGAACCACCCGCAGGGCGCCTCTTTGCCGGGGCAGCGGCGGAGCGCCACGCCGGCCTTTGCCGGAGATCGCTTGTTTGACCATTCGGGCATTATGCCGCCAATTCGAACACCGGACAGGAGTAGGCCGCTGCAGGTGTCGGAGCTCCGCTAGTGGGTATCCTGGATTAGGCAAATTCCCCACCCATCAAAGCGAAATGGTTCTACCGAGATGGCCGACGTGAGCACCGACACCTTTACCCCGGCAGCGTTCCCCGAGGCCCCCGACGGCGCCGACCAGCGCCTGATCAACCGCGAGCTTTCCTGGCTGGACTTCAACGACCGGGTTCTGTCGATTGCGGCCGACAACGACGTGCCGCTCCTGGAGCGGGTGCGTTTCTGCGCCATCTTCTCGGCCAACCTCGACGAGTTCTTCATGGTCCGGGTGGCCGGCCTGATGGGTCGTGCCCTGGCCGTTGCCTCCCTGCCGTCCGCCGACGGCATGACCGCCGCCGAGGCGCTTTCGGAGATCCGCAACCGGGCGCAGATGATGTTCAAGACGCAGACCCAGTTATGGAAGACCGAGTTGCAGCCCCAGCTTGCCGAGCACGGCATATTCATCGGCGGGGTTGAGGACTGTACCGAAGCGGAGCTCGCCGAGCTCGAGACCAAGTTCGCAGACGAGCTGTACCCCGTCCTGACGCCCCTTGCAGTGGGTCCCGGCCAGCCGTTCCCCTACATCTCGGGCCTGTCGCTCAGTCTCGGGCTGTTCGTGCGTGACCCGGGGACCGGCGAGGAGCGGTTTGCCCGGGTGAAGGTTCCCGAGGGTCTGCCCCGCTTCGTGTCGGTAGGCACCCGGCACCTGATGATCCCGCACGAGCTGGTAATCGGCCACTTCCTGGAGTACCTGTTCCCGGGAGTCGAGATCGTGGAGGGAACCATGTTCCGGGTCACCCGCGACGCGGACTTCGAGGTGGACGACGAGGCTGCGGACCTGATGGAAGCGGTCGAGAGCGAGCTTCGCCGGAGGCGTTTCGGGGACGTTGTGCGGCTCGAGGTCTCGGACACCGCCTCACCGAAGATGCTGGACCTCCTGCGCGACGCGATGGATGTCGCACCGGACCAGGTGTACCCCATCGAGGGCATCCTGGATTTCGCCGACTTCTCCAACCTGGCCGACATCGACCGCCCGGAGCTGCGGTTCGAGCCGTGGGCGCCCCTTACCCGGCCCCAGCTCCAGTCGAACCTGGCATCGGACTTCTTCGGGCAGATCCGGCGGGGTGACCTGCTGGTCCACCTGCCGTACGACTCGTTCACCACCAGCGTCGAGGCCTTCGTCATGGGAGCGGCCCGGGACCCCAACGTCATAGCCCTCAAGACCACCGTCTACCGCACCTCGGAGAAGTCGCCGGTGGTGCCTGCGCTTATCGAGGCAGCGGAGTCCGGCAAACAGAGCGTTGCCCTGGTAGAGCTCAAAGCCCGCTTCGACGAGGGGCACAACATCGAGTGGTCGAAGCGGCTGGAGCGTGCCGGCGTCCACGTGGTTCACGGCTTTCCCAACCTCAAGATCCACGCAAAGACGATCCTGGTGGTACGCAAGGAGGACGCGGTCCTTCGCCGTTACGTCCACATCGGCACCGGGAACTACCACTCCGCCACCGCCCGGTTGTACGAGGACTTCGGGTTGTTCACCGCCGACCCCGACATCGCCGCCGACGTCTCCGAGCTGTTC
>DATABX010000089.1:0-7251 GCA_036259335.1 Actinomycetota bacterium | reverse complement strand
CACGGGACCAACAACCGGGGCTCGGTTGGCGTAAACTCCAGCAACGGTTGCGTCAGGCTGTTCAACGAATCGATTCTGCGCCTAAAGGAACTGGCTCCCACCGGAACGCCGGTCTCGATTCAGGCCTGAGCGACGCCTGGGATTCGCTCCCTGAAAGAAGGGGGCCTTAGAATCCCGACAAACCAGCTGTGTGACCGCCCCTAAAAGGAGATTCGATGCGCCGAATGCTGCTCCCAGTTGCCGTCTTGTTCATCCTGTTGTTGGGAACGGGCACGGCGCAGGCCGCCACAATCACCATCGAGACCGCCGACAACGAGTTCGAGCCGGCCACCATCACCGCCGCCGTAGGCGACACCCTCGAGTTCCGGAACACCGGTGTGGCGCCGCACAACGCGATTGCCGACAACGGAGCATTCCGGATCGATCTGATCAACCCGGGCGAGACCAAGACCGCTGAGGTGACCGAAGCCGGCGAGATCCCCTACGTGTGCTCGTTCCACGTCGCTCTGGGGATGCGCGGCACCATAACCGTCGAAGGTGCGGCCGGTGCACCGGCGCCGGCCGGCGAAGCCACGCCCACCGAGGCCGCGTCTCCCGCTCCGACCGATGCTGTCACCTCTCCCCAACCCACGCCGGCCGACGAAGAGGCATCCCCGGAGGAGGCCGAGGCCTCCCCGGACATCGGTGAGTCTCCTCCGGCAGAGGCCCCCCCGACCGAGAAGCTGTTCATGCCGCTGACGATCGTCATCGCCGTCCTTCTTCTGCTCGGCATGATCCCGGCTGCCAAGACCTTCCTCCTGCCGGCGATGAAGTCGGCGGGTGAGGCGCCCCCGGCCCCGGTCGGCCCGCCGCCCACCATCCCGGCGGTCGCCGAGGCGGCTCCCGCAGCAGCCCCGGCAGCGGCGGCTGCCGCTCCGGCACCGGCAGCAGCACCGGCAGCGGCTCCCGTGGCGCCGGCCGCTCCCACGCCGGCCGCTCCCCCCAAGGGAGCGGCGTCTCCCGTGGCACCGACCGAACCACCGCTCGACCCGGAGAAGGTGTACCAGGCGGTTCTCCACGACGAGCAAACCAAGGGCACCGACTCCCGAGTGGCGGAAGCCCGCGCCAAGGCGGCCCGAATGCGGGCCGAGGAGGCACTGGTGACTCCGGCTCAGCCGGCAGCGTCGGCTCCGGCCCCGGCAGCCCCGCCGGCGGCGGCCGAAACTGCGGCCGCACCTGCTGCCGAGGCCCCGGCACCCGCAGAGCCGGCTCCGGCCGCGGCACCCGCAGCCGCTCCGAGCGGTGGCGGAGTCTCTGCTGAGGAGGCAGCCGCAATCCGCAAGAAGGTGTACGACGAGGAGCTCGCCAAGGGCACCGACGCCCGAGTGGCCGAGGCCAGGTCCAAGGCAGCCGAGATGCGGGCCAAGAAGGGCACCTCGCTACCGGCGAAGTAGCAGGACCAACGGATCAGCTCGGCTCAAAAGGCCACCGCCTCGCGGTGGCCTTTTGCTTACTCTTTACTCGGCCGCCCGGGAGCGGGGGGAGCCCTTCTTCGACAGCAGGCGGCCCACGGCCCGCAGGGTGATGTCGACCATCTTGAAGGTGGGCAGCGTCACCGACAGCAACATGAGGAAACCTCCAACCCCGATCAGGATCAGCCCGAGCTGGCCCGAGCTCGCCCGCCCCATGCCGATGATGAACAGCAGGCCTCCGATCAGCGACAGCACACCGATTCCGAGAACCCCGGCGAGTGCCCGGCGCCGCCGGATTCGGGCCGGAACCGGGGGACGCTCCACCCGGGCGGTGCTCCGCTCCTCGGCCGGCCGCCCGGCGGCTTTGGGCTCTTTGGCCGGGGCGGCGGGGCGGGGCGAGCCTTTGCCCGGGGGCCGGGGGAGCTCCAGACCCTTGCGCCGGGTCTCGAGCAGCAGCCGCACCGGGATCACGCAGTAGACCGAAAGAAAGCCGACGACCCACACCGGCCACCCGGTGAGCACCTGCAGAAAGACCAGGGGCAGTCCGATGATCAGCAGGGCAAGAGGCAGGTAGACCAGCCACAGCCAGCGGATGAACAGCTCTTGTTGGTTTCGTCGGGCAGGCACGTAAGGAAGACTAGTGCACGCCTTCCGCCCGTGCCTTCTCGACCAACTCCTTCAGCAGGCGCAGGTCCCGCTCGAAAGTCCGGAGCAGAATCGGCTTGAACAGGCGCAGCCCGATCGCTCCGGGGAGGCCCATGGGGGGGTGCAGGGTCTCCTTCCAGTACAGGAAGGTCCCCCAGGGAGCCGGCTTGCACAGCATCAATCCGGTACCCGCAACCCAGCCCTGGTGTGAGATTTCCAGCACCTCCGGCGGCTCCCACCGGGTCACCTCGACCGGGTCGGTGGTGCTGATCCCGGCCACCCGGATCGTCGCCTCCGCCGTGACACCCAACCCTTCCCGGTGGGGCGAGGTCACCTTGAACCCCCTGCCCTCGAGCATCCAGGTTTCGAGGTTCTCCCAGTCCACGAGGTAGGTCCACACCACCTCGGGCGGTGCCTCGATCCTCGTCGACATCTCGATTTCAACCGGTGGCCCGGCCAAAGGGGTCTCCTGGGTTTGGTTACAGTGGTCGGATGGCGCTGCAGATCTTCGAGCATATGGTCGTTGGAGACCTAAGTTGCAACTGCTACCTGGTCGGCGACCCGGTCAGCCGCCAGGCCGTGGTCATAGATCCGGGTGACGACGGGGGGCGGATCCACCGGGCGATCACCCGGCACGGACTGACCGTGGTGGCGGTGGTGGCAACCCACGCCCACTTCGACCACGTTCTCGCCGCCGAGGCGATCCGCGCCGCCACCGGGGCTCCCTTCTACCTCCACCTCGACGACGTCGAGCTCTTGCAGTGGCTGCCGGCCAGCCTGCAGCTGTTCCTGGGCATCTCCAGTTCAGCGCCTCCGCCCGAGGTGGACGTCAAGCTGTCCGACGGCGACGAGGTCAAGGTCGGCGACGGGACGCTTCAGGTGATCCACACCCCCGGCCACTCCGAGGGAAGCATCTGCCTTCTTGCCCCCGACCCCTCTGAAGCCAAGCTCTTCTCCGGAGACACCCTGTTCGCCATGTCGATCGGCCGCAGCGACCTGCCGGGCGGCGACTCCGAGACTCTCGTGTCGTCGATCCGGCAACGCCTGTTCCCGCTGGGCGACCTTCCGGTTTTCCCGGGCCACGGCCCGGCGACCACCCTTGACCGGGAGCGGGTCAACAACCCGTTCGTCGGCGAGGGAGCGAGGTTCTGGAGCGGATGAGCCCCGGTGCGCCCGGATAACCAGTCAATAGGTCCCTTGATCGGGCGTTATCTGGGGAGTGACCCGGAATCTCCCAACTTGGAAAACGTGTTCCGACAGAGGATCGGTCAGGAGCGTGCGGCGACCACCGGCAACCCAGCGCTTAGATCCTTTGTTCCGGCCGTCCGCTCGCCGGCGTGCGCCGGGCAGATGGGCTTGTGCGGGCAGTAGTTGCACATGTGGCTCATCCTCGGCCGCCAGTCGTCCTTCTCGTGGGCCCGCAGGATGGCCCGGGCGAGGGCGTCGAGCTGCCTCTCCAGGCCCTTGAGCATCTGGACGGTGGGAACCAGGGTGATGATCTCCGGCTCCTTGAGGTGGAGCAGGCGCAGGAGCTTCGGCATCTTGCCGAAGGTCTTCCAGCACACCAGGGCGTAGAACTAGAGGCCGAAGAACGAACCCAGGGCGTAGGTCTCGGAGGGGGAGCGGCCGGTCTTGTAGTCGCTCAGCACCCACTCGCCGTCCGGCATGACCTCCACCCGGTCGATGATTCCCCGGAGCAGAGTCAACTCGGTCTGGTGCTCCACCCACCACTCCAGCTCGTGGGGAGCGACCTTGGTGGGGTCCTCCATCCGGAAGTAGTTGACCAGCAGGGAGTCCCCCTGCTCCAGCCAAGCCGCTTCCTCCTCCGGGTCCAGCTCCAGGGCCGAGTACTCCGGGTCCGCCTTCAGGTTGGCCCACACCTGCAGCATCAGCCCCCGGGCCCGGGAGATCGTGCGCTCCGCCGGGTCCAGCAGGTACAGCTGCTCGAGGACGGCGTGAACCAGTGTCCCCCGGGTGCTGTAGATGTCGGCGGGCTCGGGCAGCCGGTCGATGGCCCGGTACTTGAACAGCTGGGGACAGGTCTTGTAGTCCGACGCCCGGGAAGGGGACAGCCGCACCAGCGATTCCAGGGGGTCGCCGGCCTGCGCCTCCTTCAGGCGGTCGGCATCTCTCAGGGCTGCGGCGGTGGTTGGACTCACGGGATCATCTTAGGGCCCCGGTAGGACAGTTTGGCGTTTTCGCGCCCTAGAACAGGGGCAGCTGCCCCGGGCTGAGCCCCGCATTCGCCCGCTTCCTCGGCTGGCCTTGCTTGCGCGGCCGGCGTGCCGGGGACGCCGGCGGTTCTGCCTCCCACACCGGCGGGTCCGGCAACAGCGGGAGCTGGCACGGTTTCGACGGTTGCTCGGTGAGCGGCTCCTGGTTCGCCCCGAAGTGCAGCTGGTGGAGGCCGGGAGACCGCAGGTCCGGGACCTCGGCGGCCGGAGTGGAGGCACGGGGAAGCCAGGCCGGCGACACCAGGAGCTCGGGCAGGCCCGGAAGGTTGAACTGCTCCGCTTCCAGGCTGGGAAGCTTGGTCAGTAGAAGTGTCATTTGATCAGGTTCACCCTCCTCAGGATCGGGTACGGGTTGGTGGCCGCGCCCCCGGGGACGTGGCTTTCGAAGTGCAGGTGGGGCGGAGTGGTCCTGGCGTTGCCGGTGTTGCCGACGTACCCGATCACCTGGCCCTTTTTGACCCGGCTGCCGTTGCTGATGCCGGGGGCGTAGCCGGAGAGGTGGGCGTAGTAGTAGCGCCAGTTGTCCCCGGGTGAGCGGATCCACAGCTTGTTGCCCCCCAACGGGTTGACCGCCTTCTCCTCGACAATCCCGTTGACCACTGCGTAGACCGGCGTGCCCGAGATGGCGAAGATGTCGACCCCCTGGTGCTTGCGATAGCCGGCGCGGGGCGCAAGGTAGGTGTCGACGAACGAGTAGGGCGCCTTGACCGGGAACGCGAAACCGGCCTTGCTGGTGTCGAGCTTGGTCTTGACCGCCTCGTACTGCTTGGCGAGGGCGACCAGCGATCCCTGCATGTCGCGCTGGCGCTGCTTTAGCTGGTCGACCGCCCGCTGCTGCTCGACCCGCTTGGCGTCCAGGTCGGTCTTCAGGGCGGCGGTCTGCTCCTTGAGGCTCTTTACGTTGTTGAGGACCCGGCTGTCGGCGACGGTGACCGACTCGAAGAAGTCGAGTGCGGTGGCGAGCTGGCGAAAGGTGCGGGCGCCGAGGAGGACGTTCAGCAGCTCGGTGGGGCCGGAGCGGTAGTTCGACGAGGCTCGGGCGTTGATGGCCACTTGAACCGCGCCCAGCTGGCTCTCCAGGGCCGCGTGCTGCGCCTCGGCTGCGGCGACTTCCGCTCCGAGCGTCTCCAGCCGGGTCTGACCAGCCTCGTAGCTGGCCACCAGACCGTCCAGCTCCTTCTGGGCCGAGGCCAGCTTGCTGGACGAGGCGGCGACCTGTGCCTGCAGACGGGCGCTCTCCTCCGGCGACGGCATCTGGGGCGGGAAGGCGGCCAGCGCGACGGTCGGAGTGGCGAGCACCGCGACCGCGAGGAGGATGGAAATGCCTAAGAAGGACCGCTTGGGGGTGGGCATTTTCCCATTTAAGCACCGGGGCCCCGTAGATCCGCGGTGTTAAACAGAGTGAAGTTGGAGCAATTTGAGTTCTCTTGTGTGGCGATCGGAACGATCCACAAGATGTGGTGCCTGCTAGTCGTTTTCCCAGAAAACTCGCCGGTCGGCGTTGGGCTCGGGTTCGGCGGGCGGCGGCGGAGGGGCCGGCGAGGAACCCCCGCTGCTGACCACCAGCACGGCGAGGGCGGTGGTGATGGGAACCGAAGCCACCAGGCCGATGCTTCCCACCAGAGTGCGAACTACCTCCTCGGCGACGATCTCGCCGGTCAGCACATCGCCCAGCCTCGCCTCGGCGATAGTGAACAGGATGAGCAGCGGGAGGGCAGCTCCGGCGTATGCGAGGACCAGAGTGTTCACGGTGGAGGCGATGTGGTCCCGGCCGATCCGGATCGCCGATCCGTACAGCTTCCGCCGGCCAAGCCCGGGGTTGGCCAGGTGCAGCTCCCACACCGCGGAGGCCTGGGTGACCGTCACGTCGTCGAGCACTCCGAGCGAGCCGATGATGATTCCGCCCAGGAGGATGCCCTGCAGGTTGATGCTCGCACTCGCCACCCGGATGTAGGTTGCCTCCTCGGAGGCGAATCCGGTCAGTTGGGTCAGCTCCACGAACAGCAGCGCCAGCAGGGCAGTGATCGCCAGGCTGGCCAGTGTGCCCAGAACCGCCGACGTCGTGCGGACGTTCACACCGTGCGACATGTAGAGCGCAATGAACATCACCCCGGCGGACCCCACTACCGCCACCGCCAGCGGGTTGCGTCCCGAAAGGATCGCCGGGAGGACGAACTGGACCAGGATGCCGAGGCTCACTCCGATCGCCACCAGGGCGGCCAGGCCTCTCATGCGTCCGAGGGCGACGACCGATACCGCGAAGATGAGCCCCAGGACCGCCATCGGGCCCGCCCGCTGCACGTCGGCAAAGTCGTAGGCGTAGGTATCCGGCTCGATTTCGGTCCGGGCAACGACGATCCGGCCGCCCTCGGCTACGGCCCGGACGGCATTCGGGTCCCCCACCTCGAAGGTGACGGTCTGGCCCTCGTCGGGCCCTTCGGTCAGCCGGACCTCGGCGACCCGGCAGCTTGGAGTCTCCTCGTCGACGCCCGGACACGGAACGGCGTCGATCGAGGTCACGATGCCGTTGTACAGGTCAGTGGGCAGCTCGACCGCGCTGGACAGGTCCCGGACCTCGGCCGGCCGCAGCAGGAGAAAGCCCAGGATGGTCAGAACGATCAACGGCACGGTGACCAGCGTCAACAGACGCTTGGTGCGCGCCGGGACCTCGTCTGAGTGGCTGCCGTGGTGATGCGAGTGACCGTGCCCGTGCACGACTGCCGAACCTACAGCATCCCGCGGGCCAACCCGGTCATCTTGGCCGGATCTTTATCGGTGGACTTGGCTAGCGGGCGGTGCGGGGACGGCGCAGTCTGGTGTGCGTGTAGCAGAACTGCGACTTGTTGTAGACCGACAGAATCGTGTTGCAGTCGGGGTGGGTGCAGGTCCGGCCGGCGACCGCGGTGCGGGTACGCCGGGGG
>DATABX010000088.1:0-6758 GCA_036259335.1 Actinomycetota bacterium | reverse complement strand
CTCGTCCTCCGGCAGCTCGTCGGCCCGGGCGAGCACCTCGATGTTCGTGCGCAGGCTGGTCAGGGGGGTGCGCAACTCATGTGAGGCGTCGGCGACCAGCTGTCGTTGCGACTGCTGCGACTCGTCGAGCGCCTCCAGCATGGAGTTGAAGCTGCTGGCGAGCCGTCCGATCTCGTCCTTGCCTCCGACGTCGATGCGGTGCGCCGGGCTGCGCGCCTTAGCCACCCGTTCCGCCCCCTGGGTCAAGCGCTGCACCGGGCCCAGCACCGCCTGGGCGACGATCCGGCCGAGGCCGGCGGCCAGTGCGATGCCGCAGGCCGCGATCAGGGTGAGCAGCAGTCCCAGGCGGCTCAGGATCAGATCGACCTCGTCCAGCGGGCGGGCCACCTGGAGGGCCAGGCCACGAGCAAGCGGTACGGTGACCACCCGGACGTGGGTACCCCCGACGTGCATGTCGGTGAAGAAGGGCCCGGCCTGTCCGGCTGCCACCAGCAGCGCCCGCCGGGTGGTGGGAATGCTGACCGACTCGGTCTCCTCCAGGATCACCCCGCCGTTGGAGGTGACAACCTGGGAGTAGCCGCCTGCGGCTCCGAGGGGCGGCGGCTCGTAGTGCGAGTCGGTCTTTTGAAGCTCCTCCGCCCGGTCCAGCAGCGCGGTGTCCACCTGGTCCAGCAGCTGGCGCCTCACCGCGAAGTAGACGATCACCGAGGACAGTGCGACGGCGACCGCCACCGCCAGGGCGGCGGAGAGGATCAGGCGGTTGCGAAAGCTCACAGCTCTCTCAGGACGTACCCGACCCCGCGGACCGTGTGAATCAGCCGCGGCTCGCCGTCGGCCTCCATCTTCTTGCGCAGATAGCCGATGTAGACCTCCAGCGAGTTGGACTCAGGCCCGAAATCGAAGCCCCAGACCCGGTCGAGGATGATCTCCCGGGTCAGCACCCGCCGAGGGTTGTTCAGGAACAGCTCGAGCAGCAGGAACTCGGTGCGGGTGAGCTCCATCGGGCGGCTGCCCCGCTTCACCTCCCGCGACACGGTGTCCATCGAGAGGTCGGAGAACCGGAGCAGCTGCCCCCCGTCGGGGGAGCTGCGGCGCAGCAGCGCCCGTACCCGGGCGAGCAGCTCGTCGAGGGCGAAAGGCTTTACCAGGTAGTCGTCGGCGCCGGCGTCCAGGCCCTCGACCCGGTTTGCGATCGAGTCTCGGGCGGTGAGCATCAGCACCGGCGTAGGGTCCCGGGCCGCCCTCAAGCGCCGGCAGACCTCAAGCCCATCGACATTGGGCATCAAGACGTCCAGGATCATCAGGTCCGGCGAGGACAGCGTCAGCGACTTGAGCGCCTCGGCTCCATCGGCTGCGGTGTCGACCTGGTAACTTTCCAGCTTCAGGGCGCGCTGCACCGCGTCACGCACCGCCGGCTCGTCGTCGACCACCAGAATTCTCATCTTTATTTAGCTTGGCACACCCCCGGTCGATCGCCTCGTGCCCTTCGGGGGACGCAACCGCCTCCGGGTTGGAGCGCCGGGCTCAATTACAGGCCCGCAGGCTGAAAAAAGGGTGAGCCCGCCCTGAGAGGCGGGTTAGACGTCAGCTCAGATGCTGGCCGAACCAGTCGAGAAGCTCGCGGTAGGCCTCCGATGCCGCCTGCGGGTTGTACCGCTGGCCGGTGTCGTTGAAGAAGGCGTGGTCGGCGCCCTCGTAGACCAGGATCTTGTGCTCCAGGCCGGCGGCTTCCAGGGCGGCCTCCGCCGCAGGCCGGGTACCGGTGACCCGGGCGTCGTTCGCGCCGTACACCGCGAGAACCGCAGCCTCGGACCCGGAGAAGTCGGGGTTGTCGGGAGGGGTGCCGTAGAAAGGTGCGGCCGCGGCGAGGCGCGGCTCGCCAGCGTCCAGCAGGCTCCAGACCTGGCCTCCGCCGAAGCAAAAGCCCATTATCGCCAGCTCGGCGTCCGGGTTGCGCCGCTCGAGCTCGTCCAGGCCGGCCCGCATGTCCTCGATGAACCGGTCGGCGGAGGCGCCGCTGAGAGCCGCCATCGCCCGGGCGTCGTCGTTGAGCTCCGCAGTGCCGCCCTCCCGGGACAGCAGGTCGATGGCCATCGCGGAGTAGCCGTCCCGGGCCAGCCGCCCGGCGACCATGCCGAAGTGGTCCTTCAGCCCCCGATTCTCGTGGATCACCAACACCGCCCCCCTGGGGTCCTCGGCAGCGGCGTACTTGGCGAAGATGGTGCCCGCCGGTCCGGAGAAGGTGATGTCCTCGGCGGCTACTGCGCCGGCGTTCGGGTCCTCGGTGGCGCCGGGTGCGGTCGCCGAGGCGGTCGCAGTCGCAGTGGCGGTGGCACGGGCCTCCGGCTCCTCGTCGTCGCCGGCGCAGGCTGCCAGCAGGCTGGAGGCCGCAACCGCGCTCATGCCCATGAGCCCCAGGCGGCGCAACGCCTCCCGGCGGCTGATCAAGCCGTCGGCGTAGTCGATTCCGACTTCTTCAACCAGGTACTTCTCGTGCTCCGTCTGAACCATTTCCGCCTCCTACCCAACTCGTCCGGCCAGGTTCTCCACCGGCCCCGGCAACCTCGGCTGTAAGCCTTTCACGGGTACCTGAAAACTCCCTAAGGAAGAAGGTCTTCGAATATGGAAATTGGCGAAACCTACTACGGGCTCTCCCCGGTCTCCCGGCCGATCCACTCCAGATACTCGTCGCTGCCCAGGGCGATCGGGGAGGCGGTTATCTCTGGGACCTCGTAGGTGTGCTGCGCCCTGATCAGCTGCTCAAGCTGTGGGTAGCGGCCCGCCGTGGTCTTTATCAGGCACATCCACTCCTCGGCGCTCTCGACCTCGTCGTTCCACCAGTAGGTGCTCTCGATAGGTCCGAGAACCTGGACACACGCCGCCAGCCGGGCCTTCACTATCGTCCGGGCGAGCGCCTGGGCGTGGGTTCGCGACTCGGTAGTGGTGGTTACCTGCAGGTAGGTGTCGGCCAGAGTGCAACCTCCCCGGTCCGGCGGTCCGAACCGCCATGTGACTCAAGACTACAGGTGCCGGTGATTGCTCTGGTCCAGGATCGGGCATAAACCCTGCTTACGATCGGAAGTGAGGAGCTTATGGAACCAGAAGATCAGTATCCGGACGACACCGAGCGGCCCGACGGCACCGTCGAGCCCGACGAGAACGACAACAGCTCCGCGTTCGGCGTCCCTGCCGTGAGCACCCAGGTAGCCGACGGCGAGCCGGGCGGCCCGAAGGGCCGGCGCATATGAAGGCCGACACCGCACGGAAGCTTCTGGAGGCCGAGCGGGCCCGGCTGGAGGAGGTCCTGAGCACCCTGGAGCAGGAGAGCCTGGACGAAACCCAGCAGGCAAGCATGCAGGAGTTGTCCTCGGTGGACCAGCACATCGCCGACATGGGGACCGAGACCTTCGAGAGGGAGAAGGCCGAGTCGATCAAGATCTCGATGGAAGGCCAGCTGGCCGACATCGAGCGTGCTCTCGCCCACCTCGAGTCCGGCGAGTACGGAGTGTGCGAGATCTGCGGCAAGAAGATCCCCGACGCCCGGCTCCAGGCGCGCCCGGCGGCACGTTACTGCGTCGAAGACCAGGAGAAGGTCGAGCGGCAGGCGGTCGACAGGAAGCCCGAGGCCAGAAGCCGATGACCTTCCGGCTTTTGGGAAGAGGGCCTGCGGGGTATCTCCTGAAGTAGGGAAAATCGAGTTGAAGGAGGTCTCACATGCCCAAGGGCACCAAAGAAGACCTGCCCGGCACCATCCAGCGTTCGCCCAAGAAGGCCCAGCGTACCTACGCCAAGACGCTGGAGTCGGCCCACGAGCAGTACGACTCGGAGGAGAGAGCCCACCGCACCGCGATCTCGGCGCTCAAGCACTCGTTCGAGAAGGTGGACGACCACTGGGAGCCGAAGAAGCACAAGGGCCCGTCGGACCCTCAGGCCAAGGGCGGCCGAGACACCGGACGCGAGACCGCCGGGGGAGTGGACGTCGAGGGCAACAGCAAACAAGAGCTGATGCGCCGGGCGCGCAAGCTGGACATCAAGGGCCGCTCCCGGATGACCAAGATGGAGCTGGGCAAGGCCATCTCGCGCAAGCAGGACTGAGCGCAGGCGAGTCTTAAGCCCCTTCGAACCTGGTTAGGTACACCCTGCTGGTGAAGTCCGGCTCGCCCCCGAACTCGTTGAAGACCAGGGCTTCGCCGTCGCCGGTGAAGTACGGCCGGCCGTACTGGCCGCCGGTCACCACCGAGGTGAACTTTTTGTCCTCCAGGCTCGCTACGCCGACCTCCACCTGACCGCCCTCCAGCAGATAACGGGTGAGGACGATGGCCTCGCCGTCGGGTGCGAACTGCACCGACGAGATCTCCCGGCCCTCCTGTTCGGCGAGGATCTCGGTGGCCCGGGTTTCGCCCTGGGTGCCGAGAAAGACGTTGCGACCGAAAATCACCAGGCTCTCCCGGTCGGGGGCTATCTCGAAGTCCTTGCCCTGGAAGCCGGCCTTGACCACGCCCTGCTCGTCCCGGTACGTGACGACCAGGTTGGTGGACACCACGTACGTCCCATCCTCCAGCTGTCCGACCCGGAAGACGCCGGTGCCCTGCTCGGCGTCGAACAGCCTGGTCACCTGTCCCGACTGCGTGTCGATGGTCACGATTTGGGAAGGGTCGCCGTCGGGAGCGTTCTGGTGCTGCAGGGCGGCGAGCAGGTTGTCGCCGTCCCGGTCCCACGAGACCGACAGGGGGTTCAGCAGGAAGTCGTCGGGGATGCCCGCCGGCGTGAGCCTGGTGACGTCGGTTAGCCGGCCGTCCTCGGTCTCGCTCGCGAGAAACAGGTCGGTGAAGAACGACTCACACCCCGCGACCACTGCCACCCGATCTTCACTGCCGCCTCGCACCAGCATCCCTCGCAGCGGCGCCTGGTCGCCCCCGACCACTTCCCTCTCGCCGCCCTCGACCGGGAGCCGGAACATCACCGACTCCGGCTGGCCCTCGCAGCCCGGCTCGGGAAACTGTGGATCGGGATCTTCGACGTAGACCGCCGAGCCGTCGCGGGAGGCGCCGTCCAACAGGCCGGTGCCTATCTCCTGCGGGGTGCCGAACTCGTGGATGTCAACCTGAGGATTGCCGTTGCCGCCGCCCCCGTTGGAGCCCTCGGAGCCGCCGCCGCACGCCGGGACGGCCAGAATCAGGCACGCCGTCAAGAGGACAAGGACGCGTCTGGGAGTCATCGGGTCGAGTCTAACCGCCAGCGCAGGCAGCGGGAACGTGGGGGTTATGCGGTTGGGAGGAGAAGTCCCCGGCCGGCGAACCCGACCGTGTGGTCCAGGTTGAGCAGGAACGCCGAACGCAGCACCGCCTTGTCGCGTATTTCCCACAGCAGCAGGCTGTTGATCCAGCCGGCGTCCCGGGCTCGCTCGATGCTCCAGTTCGCCATGACGTCGTCCAGCCGGCCGAACGCTTCGTCGAGGATGCCGACGAAGCCGGTGGCGAACCACAGCTTGATCTCGTCCTGGGTGGCCTTGAGGATCGGGTTGACCAGGTCGAAGTCCCGCTTGCGGCCGGCGTCCGGACGGGTGCCCAGGTCCCGGCAGGTCTGCACCACCGCGACCGCGAGATCCCGGTTGATGTGGGCGTTCATGCCGGCGATCCCGAACTGGATGGGGGCGATCCCTCGCCGCGCCCGAACGGAGAACAGCGGCTTCCACGCCTTGGGGATGCGCTCGGGCCGGTGCAGGCTGTCGTACACCGCCTGGAAGTAGAGGTTGGCAAAGACGAGATCGAGGTGCTCCATGAACTTCGGGTGGCCGAAGAACCCCTCTCCCACCGCCGCCAGCACGTTCTCGGTGGTCCTCAGGTACAGCTTGTTGAACCAGGCGACGCCATCCCGTACCGGCAAGCTCTGGTCGATGAGCCTCATGCGCGCCAGCACTCCGTCGATGGTGTCGACCTGCGGGCTCTTCAGCAGGTCCTTGAGGACCTCGTCGGAATTGCCGATTTTTTCGTCCTGGTTGATTTGGGCAGGCTCCAAACCTACCCTGTGAAAGGCCCGCTCGGTACGCCCGAATTCTCACTCACCGAAGGAAAGCCCAACGATGAAGCGGAAATCGTTCGAAAGAGTCGCCAGGGTCGTCACCTCGCTCCACATAGCCCTGTACCGGGCGAGCGGAGGCCGCATCGGCGGGTCGCTGGGGGGACTGAAGATACTGCTCCTCACTACGGTCGGGAGAAGGACCGGGCGGGCTCGCACCACGCCGTTGGGCTACCTCGCCGAGGGGAGCGACATGCTGATCGTGGCGTCCAACGGAGGCAACCCCTGGTTCCCTGCATGGTGGCTCAACCTGCGGGAAAGCCGTGAGGCGCAGGTACAGGTCGGGAGCCGCAAGCTGGCGGTCATCGCGCGCAAGGCCTCACGCGAGGAGCGGGAGCGCTTCTGGCCTCGGCTGGTCGACGCCTACCAGGGGTACGCAACCTACGAGCAGAAGACCACCCGGGAGATCCCGGTGGTGATCCTCTCGCCGGGCCGTCCCGATTCCGCCGAGAGCGCCGGTTAGGGAGCGATCACCACCGGGATCTCCCGGGTGGTCTTCTGCTCGTAGGTTGCGTACCCCCGGTAGGCGTCGACCAGCCGAGGCCAGAAGCGCTCCCGCTCCTCGGGTGAGGCCTTGCGCGCAGTGACCGCCAGCTTGCGGCTCCCGACTTGCACCTGGGCCGCAGGGCTTTCCCGCAGGTTGAGCCACCATGCAGGGAACCAGGGGTTGCCTCCGTTGG
>DATABX010000087.1:0-7191 GCA_036259335.1 Actinomycetota bacterium | reverse complement strand
GTCAACAGGCATGACGGTGGCCCTACACTAGGAGTGCTTTGCGCTCGTAGCTCAACTGGACAGAGCAGACGGCTTCTACCCGTCAGGTTGGGGGTTCAAGTCCTCCCGGGCGCACCAGACACGACACTCACGCGGCTCGATGCCGTCCGCTGGTCGGGCATGCAGCATCTAAAGGGCGATCGTCGTCAATGGGTAGAGTCCCTTTGCAAACGAACGACAAGGAGAGCCAATGGCAGCTAAGGGCAAGGGCGGCAAAGGCAACACCGACAGCAAGGCGTTGAAAAAGGCCAAGAAGACGCTCAGGAAGGCCCGGAAGGCGGTCAAGAATTTGCGGCGCAAGGCCCGGCAGAGCAAGAAGGGCAAGGCCGGCAAGAAGTAGCTGCTTCCTAGGGAAGCAGGATGGAGCCGTCCACTGCGCCGGTGGATTCGTAGCCGCACAGCAGCATCGCCTCGTCGAGCTCCCGGCGCAGGATCTCGAGAACCGCAAAGGCTCCCTTCTCGCCGGCGACCGTGAGGCCCCACAGGATCGGCCGGCCCACCAGCACCGCCCGCGCTCCCAGGGCGAGCGCCTTCAGGACGTCGCTTCCCCGGCGGATGCCGCCGTCGACGTAGACCTCGCAGGACTCGCCGGCTTTCTCGACGACGTGTGGGAGGGCTTCCGCTGTCGCCGGCGCGGTGTCCAGCTGACGGCCGCCGTGGTTGCTCACCACTACTGCGGCGGCGCCGCGCTCCGCCGAGCGGCGGGCGTCGTCGCCCCGGCACACGCCCTTGACGACCACCGGCAGCCGGGTCGTGGAGCACAGCCAGTCGAGGTCGTCGAAGGTGAGCGCCTCCTCGAAGTGGGTCCGCACGTAGGCGGCCAGGCCCGAACCCTCGACCTCGGGGAATTCGCCCTTGCCGGCCGGGGCGACGTTGGCGACCTCCAGGCCGGGCGGCAGGCGGAACTCGTTGCGGGCGTCCCGCTCCCGGTTGCCCCAGCCGGGGGCGTCGACGGTCAGCACGATCGCCTCGGCGCCCGCCGCCTCCGCCCGGGCAACCAGCTCCGAGGTCAGACCCTTGTCCTTGTATATGTACAGCTGGAACCACTTGGGGCTCGAGGCATCGGCGAAGACCTCCTCCATGGCGGTTGTCGACAACGAGCTCAGGCAGAAGGCCGTGCCGGCGCGGCCGGCCGCTCGGGCCGCCGCGCACTCACCCTCGTCACAGGTCATCCGGTGAAACGCGGTGGGCGCCACGAGGATCGGCATGGAGACCTGCTGGCCGAGCACGGTGGTCGACAGGTCACGGGGACCCGCCCCGGACATCACGCGGTAGTGCAGCTTCAGCCGCTGCCACGACTCGACGTTCTCCCGGAGGGTGATCTCGTCCAGGGCCCCGCCGTCGTAGTAGTCGAAGACCTCCCTGGGGAGCGCCCGTTGGGCAGCCCGGGCGTAGTCGCCGACGTTGAGGAGTTTGGGGGTCTTCATCCCGGCCAGAATAGCCCCCGGGAGGGTGGTTGCCGCTAAGCGACCTCAGCGGCGAGGCTGCCCGCGGCGGTCATCTCGACCATGCCGTTGCGCCGGATGGCGGCGATGCCCCGCCTCTGCAGCGCCTTGACCGCCCCGACCCGCTTGCCGGTGGCCGCCGCGGTCTCCTCCAGGGTGAGGCCCCCGACGATGCGAAGCAGCAGGACGTCCCGCTGGTCGCCGGAAAGGGTGTCGAGGACCGAACGCAGCTCGGCGAGAGCCAGCTTGTCGATGGCCTCGTCCTCCACGTTGCCGGTGGCTCCCGAGGACTCGAGCGCCTCGAAGCCGGCCGGCTCGGCCGGCCGCCGGCTGCGCGTGCGGCGCTCGTCGAGGATGCGGTGGTGAGCCACGACGAACACCCAGGAGCGGAACTGTTTCTCGTCTCCGTTGAACGCGCCGAGGCCCCGGACCACCTGGACGAATACCTCCCCGGTCAGGTCCTCAGGCTCCGCGACACCGCGGAGCCTGAGGTAACCGAGGACTGCCGGAGCCAGGTCCGAGTACAGGGCTCGCCACGCCCACTCAGCACCAAGCTGGGCGGCTCGCAGGACCTCCGGGAACCCTGCTCCAATGGCCATTAATCCGCCCGCCGGGCCGGCGGGCGTGGCCCGAACCTGATCATGGTCTAGCTTAGCGGTGAGCTACGGCCGGCCTCTCTTTGCCGGGGCTGCGCCGATGTCGTCGCCGCCATCGTCCTCGCCGCCCTCTTCGGGGGCGCCGCCGGCGTTCTGCCTGGCGGCCTCGGAGACTGCCTTGCCCCGCTCGGGGCCCGGCTCGGTGCCTTCGATGGCGTCGAGCACGCCCTGGTCGACCCTGGCGGCCTCGGGCTGGTTGCCCTTGTCGGCCGAGCCGTTGGCGTTACGAGCGGCCTCGGAGACTGCCTTGCCCCGCTCGGGGCCCGGCTCGGTGGAAGCGATTGCATCGTGGACCGCCTGGCTGACCGCGCTGCCCTTGGTTTCGCCGGCGATCGGGTCGTCCGAGTCGTCGACCACGTCGGTGACGTCGTCGGTCGTGTCATCCACCACGTCCGTCGTGTCGTCCACCACGCCGGTGGCGTCGTCGACGGTGTCGTCGACCTCTTCGGCTGAGGGAATGTGCACGCCGATCTTCTCGGCGGCCATCGAGATGGCGTCCTGAGCGGGCGCCGGAAGGTTGCCGGCTGCGGCGAGGCCGCCGGTGGTGGCCATCGCAACGGCGATGCCGCCTGCCGCCAGCTTGGCGGCGAGGGTTGCAAACAGTGAGCTGAGCACGAATTTTCTCCTTCGTTTCGGTAGCCCGGACGCCTGGAGGTCAGGCGCCGCGGCATTGCTTGCCGGCCTTGCGACCGGGTTGCCTTTTTCGACGAAGAGCTGAGCTGTCTCCAGAATTGCCGACAGGTGCTTCTGCTCGGTCGACTCGCTCGGCGGGAGGGCAGCTACCCGCCGTGCGGAGCCGACGAACCGAGCCACAGGATCCTCCTGGGCGGTGGTGGGGCCCACACCGCTTAAGAGGCGATCGAAGTCGAGGTCCTGCGGGTTCCGGATTTTTCTCATCTCAACTGAGTAACCGCCGGCCGGCCCGCGGAGGATACGGCTTGCCGGAATTAATTCCCGTTGCGGGTCGCTTGCTGCAACCGGGCGGCGAGCGTGCGGACGTAGTCGACCAGCTCCGGCGGCTGCAGGATCTCGAAGTCGACCCCGAACCAGCTGATCCACGCTGCCAGCCACTCCACCGAGTCGCCGCTGGTGCGCAGCAGGCAGGTGGCTTCGTCGACCGTTTCGAGCTGGCCGTCCTGGGCGCGGATCTTGCCGGCCAGTGCCGCCAGAGGGGCGTGGAGCCTGACCACCGCCTCGTACTTGGTGAACGCGGACGAGATGGCTTCGGCGACGTAGGCGGCGGCATCCTCGGCCGGCAGCTCTCGGGGGTTGAAGTGGATGCCGTCCACCGCGCACTTCTCCAGGCGATCGACCCGGAAGGTGCGCCAGTCACGCCGGTCCACGTCCCACGCCACGAGGTACCAGCGCCGCCCGGCGGAGACCAGCCGGTGGGGCTCGACCAGCCGCTTGGTGTCGGCTCCCTCCCGGCTGCGGTAGTCGAAGGTAAGGCGCTCGAGGTCCCGGCAGGCCTGCGAGATGACGATCAGCGCATCCGGGTCGACAGTCGGCCCGCCGGAGTAGGCCATGGGCACGGTGTAGGTCTGCAGGGCGTTGACCCGACGGCGGAGGCGCGAGGGCAGGACCTGCTCCAGCTTGGCGAGAGCCCGCACCGAGGCGTCGTCGATGCCGGCGACCGAGCCACCGGCCGCAAAGCGCAGCCCGACCGCGATGGCCACCGCCTCCTCGTCGTCCAGCAGGAGCGGGGGCATCGAGGCTCCGGCCTGCAGCCGGTAGCCACCGGCCACCCCGGCGCTGGCGTGCACCGGGTACCCGAGCTCCCGGAGGCGGTCGATGTCCCGGCGGATCGTGCGGGGGCTCACCTCCAGCCGGTCGGCCAGCTCGCTGCCCGACCAGTCCCGGTGGGTCTGCAGCAGCGAGAGTAGTCGCAGGATTCGTGACGTCGTGTCGCTCATCCCGGTCATGATCCCACCGATTGAGGTCAAGAACTGACCGCATTGCTGCTTAGTCTGAAGCTAGTAGGTGCGGAAGGAGATCTGATTGCCGGTGAAAGACCGTAGTGCGAACGTGATGGACGCCCTGGCCCTCAACCGGGCCACCCTGGAGCGGCAGATGCTGTTGCGAAGGGTCAAGCGTCCGCCCGTCGAGGTCGTGGAGTTGCTGGCCGGCATGCAGGCTCAGAACCCGCTCGACCCCTACCTCGGGCTCTGGTCCCGGATTGAGCAGTTCGATCCTGCCGAGCTGGCCAACCTGCTGGTCGACCGCAAGGTGGTACGGAGCGGGCTGATGCGCGGAACCATCCACCTCACCAGCGCCGCCGACTGCCTGGGCTTCCGCCCGCACATGCAGGTGATCTACGACCGGGTCTACGGCCGGGGCCGCAACTTCGGCGCCAAGCTCGGCGACGACCTGAATGCGGTCAGAGCGGACATCTTGGAGATTCTCCGGGAGGCGCCCCGGACCAAGGCCGAGGTGAAAGTGCTGCTGGCGGCTCGTTGGCCGCAGCACGATCCGGTAGCGCTGTCGTTTGTCCTGCCGACGGTCCCGGCGGTGCAGGTTCCACCCCGCGGAGTGTGGGGCCAAACCGGAGCCGCCCGGCTGGCCCTGAGCGAACAGTGGCTGGCGGGCCACCCTCCGGTGGAGATGGCGGTCGACCAGCTGGTGCTGCGCTACCTGGCGGGCTTCGGCCCGGCCTCCGTCGCCGACGTCCGGCAGTGGTGCGGCCTGTCCGGGCTGGGTGAGGTGCTCGAGCGCCTGCGGCCACGGCTCGTGACCTTCCGGGCGGAGAGCGGCCGGGAGCTGTTCGACCTGCCCGAAGCGCCTCGCCCCGACCCCGAGACCCCGGCGCCGCCCCGCTTCTTTCCGGAGTACGACAACGTGTTCATCTCCCACGAAGACCGCTCCCGGATCGCGCCGCCGCAGTTCCGGAGCCGGATGTCCACCGTCTGGCTGGCGGGACAGGGCCGCAACCCTTCGGCGAACCCGACCGCCGCGCTTTCGGAACCGATCAGTTGGTCGATGTTCTCGGTGAACGGATTTCTCAGCGGGACGTGGAGGCTGGACAAGCAGAAGGGTGCGGCGACCTTGCTGGTGCAGCCCATGGTCGAGATCAGCGACGACGACGCCGGCGCCCTAGCCGAGGAGGGCCGGCGGATGCTGGAGTTCCTTCAGCCGAATGTCGCGCCCCTCAACCGCATGGTCCGGTTTGTCGGCGGGAACCACCGGGCGCCGGCCCCCGTTTAGTGTTGACGACCGAATTCGACAGAGGGACTTAGGACTGTGACCGAGTACATCACCATCAAAGGTGCCCGCGAAAACAACCTGAAGGGCGTGTCCGTACGCATTCCGAGGCGGCAGATCACGGTGTTCACCGGGGTCTCGGGATCCGGCAAGTCGTCACTGGTGTTCGACACCATCGCCGCCGAAGCCCAGCGCCAGCTCTACGAGACCTTCACCGCGTTCCAGCGGAACTTCTTCCAGAGCTACGCCCAGCCGGACATTGAGTCGATCGAGAACATCTCGACTGCGATCATCATCGACCAGAAGCGCATCGGCGGGAACTCGCGCTCGACGGTCGGGACGATCACCGACATCAACGCCCTGATCCGGCTGCTCTTCTCCCGGGTGGGCAAGCCGTTCGTCGGTTTCTCCAACGTCTTCTCCTTCAACGACCCGGCCGGCATGTGCCCGGAGTGCGACGGCATCGGCCGGACGACCCAGGTGAGGATCGACCGCCTGTTCGACAAGTCGAAGTCGCTCAACGAGGGCGCGATCCTTCACCCCGACTTCAAGGTCGACAGCTGGTACTGGCGGATGTACGCCCTGAACCCCGTCTTCGACCCGGACAAGAAGCTCGTGGACTATTCGGATGACGAGTGGCACGAGTTGTTGTACGGGGAGGGCAAGCTGCCGCTCCAGTTCGCCGGCTCCGAGTTCAACGCCACCTACGAGGGTGTCGTGACCAAGTTCACCCGGCTGTTCCTCAAAAAGGACGTGCACGAGATGTCCGACCGCACCCGCCGGGTGTTCCTGTCGTTCGTCGACGCCGGGGTCTGCCCGCTCTGCAGGGGCGCACGCCTGAACGAGGCCGCCCGCAGCGCCCGGATCGAGGGGTACAACATCACCGACCTGCTGGCGATGGAGACGACCCGCCTGATCGAAGCCATCCGGGGCTTCGGCGACCCGCTCGCCCGCCCGATCTGCGCCTCCATCGCCGAGAGGCTCGACAACCTGATCCACATCGGCCTCGGCTACCTCAGCCTGGACCGGGAGACCGCCACCCTCTCCGGAGGGGAGTCACAGCGGATCAAGATGGTCCGCCACCTGAACTCGAGCCTCACCGAGGTGATGTACGTGCTCGACGAACCCAGCGTCGGTCTCCACGCCCGGGACACCCAACGGCTGAACGACCTGCTGCGGCGCCTGCGGGACAAGGGCAACACCGTCCTGGTGGTCGAGCACGACCGGGACGTCATCGAGATCGCGGACCACGTCATCGACCTCGGTCCCAAGGCCGGCCCCCACGGGGGCGAGGTGGTCTACGAGGGCAGCGTCGAAAACCTCTACGACGCCCCGACGCTCACCGGCACGTTCATGAAACACCAGCTGCCGCTGAAGACCGGACCCCGGCAGCCGACGGGTCACCTTCGGGTGTCGAACGCCACCACCAACAACCTGAAAAACGTCACCGTCGACATCCCAACCGGCGTGTTGACCGTGGTCACCGGCGTTGCCGGCTCCGGCAAGTCGAGCCTGGTCAACGACGAGTTCCTCAAGCTCTACCCCGAGTCGGTGGTTATCGACCAGGCGGCGGTCGGGGTATCCCGCAGGTCCAACACCGCCACCTACACCGGGATCCTCGACGAGATCCGCAAGCTGTTCGCCAAAGCCAACGGGGTCAGCCCGTCGCTGTTCAGCTTCAACTCGGACGGGGCGTGCCCGAACTGCCAGGGGCTGGGCGTCGTGTACACCGACCTGGCGTTCATGGAGGGGTACAAGTCGCCCTGCGACGTCTGCGACGGCCACCGGTTCACCGCCGAGGTGCTGGCGTACAAGCTGCGGGGAAGGTCCATCAGCGACGTGCTGGCGATGAC
>DATABX010000086.1:0-2569 GCA_036259335.1 Actinomycetota bacterium | reverse complement strand
CGGCCGCCCGGCCGTATCCGGTGATGACGAAGCCGCCGTTGTGCAGGTCCACCGCGTAGGCCTCGCCGACCGAGGGAAGGAGCTCGTCGCTGGCGATGCCGTCACCGTCGAAGTCCTCCACCAGGGCGCCCGACTCGTCGAGCTTCAGCAGCACCGGCACCACCACGCCGGCGCTGTTACGGGTGTAACCGGCCACGACCACCGAGCCGTCCTCGAGCTCCAACGCCTGGCGGGGGGACTCGTTGCCGTTCTCGATGTCCAGCACGAACACGCCCCCGGCGCCGAAGGTGGGGTCCAGCTCGCCGTCGGCGGTCAGCCTGACCACCGCGAAGTCCCTGTCGGTCTCGTCCGGACCGTCGTGGAGCTTGGCCCCGACCAGCAGGATCTTGTCGTCCTCCAGGACGGTGACCCCGAACATCGTGTCACCGACGAAGCTCTCCTCGACCAGTCGGCCGGTGCCCAGATCGATCCGTGCCACACCGTTATCGCCGAAGGTCGGGTCCGGCGTTCCGTCGTCGGTAAACCTCACTGCAGCAATGTCGGTGTCGCCCGCCAGGTCCCCGGCGGCCCCAGGGTCATGCTCAACCGGTCCCGCCAGCACCACGTTGCCCGAGGACTGGACGCCGATGCCGCTCGCTCGCTCGGCGGTCTTGCCGCCGGTTGCCACGTTCACGCTGACGAACCCGTTCTGCCCGAAGCTGGTATCCGGGTCGCCGTTCTCGTCGAAACGCGCCACCGCCATCGAGTTGTCGCCCCCCGTGCTCAAAAAGCCGGCGCCGTACCAGGAACCGTCCGAACCGGGGGCCACGGCCACGATCCGATCCGCCTCGGGGGACATGGAGATGCGGGTCACGCCTCCGATCCCGAAGGAGGCGTCCAACGCCCGGCGCGTCGAGGACTCATCCTCGGCGACCGGCTCGTCGGTCTGGGCACATCCACTCGCTACCAGCAAAACCAGGGCCAGAACCAGCCCAGCACTGCACCTTCGCAACCTCATCCGCTTCCCTCCGCCTTCTTCTCAAGCACCCAACCTTTGAGTGACCTGCCTCTAGTACTTAGGCTTGCCTAATATATGAGTTCAGGTATCTCTTACACAAGGGGTCGGGATGGGCTCCACGGATTCTGCCGTTCGACCGGCTTGCCCGCTCCAGCTAGCCTTGGACCAATATGCGCGTGGCCGTGGTGGGACATACCGAGTGGATCGACTTCGTCCGCGTGCCCGACATTCCTCGGCCGGGACAGATCGTCCACGCCTCCGCGGCGTGGGACTCTCCAGGAGGCGGGGGCGCCGTCGCCGCGGTTCAGCTGGCCAAACTCGACGGCCGGGGCAGCTTCTTCACCGCCCTCGGCGACGACGACCTCGGACGCCGGGCCTACCGGGAGCTGATGCTGCTGGGGGTGGACGTCCACGCCGCCTACCGGCCGGAGGCGCAAAGGCGCGCCATCACCTACGTGGTCGACTCGGGCGAGCGGACTATCACCGTTCTAGGCGCCCGCTCATCGCCCTCGGCGGGGGACCCCTTGCCCTGGGACCAGCTGGAGGAGGCCGACGCCGTGTTCCTGACCGCCGGCGATCCGGAAGCGGTGCGCCTGGCGCGCAAGGCGAAGGTGCTGGTGGCGACCTCCCGGATCCTGCCCCTGCTCCGGGAAGCGAAGGTCGAGCTGGACGCCCTGGTGGGAAGCGGGCTCGACCCCTCAGAGCACTACGAGGATGGCGACCTGACGCCGGCGCCCAGGCTGGTGGTCCGCACCGCCGGGCCGGCCGGGGGGATGTTCCAGGCGGCCGGAGAAGCCGCCCGGCGTTACCCGGCGGCACCGCTGCCGGGGCCGGTGGTCGACACCTACGGCTGCGGCGACAGCTTCGCCGCGGGGCTCACCTTCGCCCTGGGCCTCGAACTGGACCCCGAGGCGGCGGTCGGCTTCGCCTCGCGCTGTGGGGCGGCGGTGGCCACCGGCCGGGGGCCGTTTACCACCCAGCTGACTCGGGCCGACCTGGCGGGCCTCGGTCTGGAGATCCGGACCTAGCGGAACTCGGGAAGGACCTGCTCGGCGTAGAACCGGACGAACTCGGCCTGCCGGGGGCCGATCTGGTGAACGCAGATGTGGTCGTAGCCGGCGTCGATGCCCTCCTGGATCAGCTTCACGTGCTCGGCGGGGTCGGCGCTGCACAGCAGCGCCCGGCTCGGGGCGTCCTTGCTCATCGGCTCGGTGACCGACTCGAAATCCTCCGGAATCCGAAGCTCCGACATAAGCCGGCCGGGGACCGCCTCGATCGGCCACTGCTCCCGCGCCAGCCGCTGCATCTGCTCGGTGTCGGAATCCCAGCACACGCCGACCTTCAGGTACTTGGGCTTGTTCCGGCCGCCCGCCTCGTCGAAGGTCTCCATGGGCTTGGGGTCGGTGGTGACGCTGATCAGGCCGTCGCCCTTCTTGCCGGCCATGCGTGACGTCCGTTTGCCCGCGGCAGCCACCATCAGTTGGGGCGGGGACTCGGGAACGTCGAAGATGCGGGCCCGGTCAACCTCGTAGTGCCTCCCCCGGTGGCTCACCAGGTCGCCGGTCCACAGCT